>CAZZVH010000006.1:0-22957 GCA_964657365.1 uncultured Burkholderiaceae bacterium | reverse complement strand
TGCGCACGGCTGGTCCCCAGGACATGGCGCAACGGCGCCACGATCCAGGGCAGCAGGGCCGCGTTCGTCTCAGCCATCCGTCCGCCCGGCGATGGTGATGAAGCAGCCGCTCACGGCGTCGCGATCTTGCGTTGGTAGCGGTTCACTGCCCGATTGTGATCGGCGAGGGTGTCGCTGAACTCGCTGCTGCCGTCGCCGCGGGCGACGAAGTACAGGGCCCTGGTCGGATCGGGGCGCACCGCGGCGAGCAGCGACGCCCGCCCCGGAATCGCGATCGGCGTCGGCGGCAGGCCGGCGCGCAGGTAGGTGTTGTAGGGCGAGTCGGCGAGCAGGTCGCGTTTCCTCAGGTTGCCGTCGAAGGCGTCGCCGAGACCGAAGATCACGGTCGGGTCGGTCTGCAGCGGCATGCCGATGCGCAGCCGATTGACGAAGACACCGGCGACGCGGCCGCGATCGGCCGGCGAGCCGGTTTCCTTCTCGACGATCGAGGCCAGCGTCAACAGCTCCTCCGGCGACGCGAGCGGCGTGTCGGCCGCCCGCTCCTGCCAGGCCTGGAGCAGACGCGTCTCCATTGCCCGGTGTGCGCGCTCGAGCACGGCCAGATCGGTGGAGCCCTTGCTGTACGAATAGGTGTCGGGATGGAAGCGGCCCTCCGGCGACAGGCCGGGCGCGCCCAGCGCCGCCATGATGTCGGCATCGCTCATCGCGGCCGTGGTCGGCCGGAGCGCATCGGCGCGCGCGAGCTCGGCACGGATCTGGCGAAACGTCCAGCCCTCGTTGAAGCGCACCACGGCGAGGGTCTCGTCGCCGCGCACCATCTTCTCGAGCAGGCGGATCGGCGTGGTCCCGCGCGGCGCCTCGTAGCTGCCGGCGCGGATCTTCCTGGCCTGGCCGGACCAGCGGAACCATTCGTACAGGGCGAGCGGCGACGTGGCGACGCCGGCATGCACCCAGGCCTGGGCGATCGTGCGCGGCGAATCGCCGACCTCGATCGACAGCTCGACCGGATCGGCCGTCAAGGGCAGCGGTCGGTGCAGCCACCACCAGGTGCCAGCCGCCGCTGCGGCCAGGCCGATCAGCAGCAGGGAGAGAACGAAGCGCCAGGGCTTCATCGCGCCGCGATGACCCCGTGAGCGCGATGCCGCGACGAGATGCAAACCATGGCGGCTGATGATAATGGCGCATGGATTCATCTCTCTCGCTGCAGGGCGTCTGCGACATCGCCGGCTGGGGTCTCATCCGCGCCCGCGGCGCCGACGCCGGCAAGTTTCTGCAGGGGCAGCTCACCAACGACGTGATGTCGCTGGATTCGAACTGGGCTCGCCTGGCCGGTTTCTGTTCCGCCAAGGGTCGGCTGCAGGCGAGCTTCGTCGTCTGGCGCGACGGCGACGACGGCTTCCTGCTGGCCTGCGCGTCCAGCCTGCTGGCGCCGACCCTGAAGCGGCTCTCGATGTTCGTGCTGCGTGCGCAGTGCAAGCTGAGCGACGCCACCGGCGAGCTGGCGTTGCGCGGCGCCGTGGGCGATCCGGCGCTGGGCTGGACCGGCGCCGAGGCGGCATGGTCGCGGCTCGATCGCGACGGAGTCACCGCGATCCGCCTGCCCGACGCGGCTGGCTTGCCTCGCGCCCTGCTGGTCACCCCGGTCGATCTCGCCGACACGCTCGTGCCGAACCACGGTCTCTCGATCGACGACTGGCGCTGGCTCGACGTGCAGAGTGGAATCGTCACGATCGAAGCCGGTACCGTCGACCGATTCGTGCCGCAGATGGTCAACTTCGAGATCGTCGGTGGCGTCGATTTCCAGAAGGGGTGCTACCCCGGCCAGGAGGTGGTGGCGCGCAGCCAGTACCGCGGCACCACCAAGCGCCGCACGCTGCTGTTCGACTGCGACGAGGCGGCCGTCGTCGGCCAGGACGTGTACTCGACCGCGACCCCTGGCGAACCCGCCGGCACCGTGGCGAGCGCCGCGTCCCGGCCGGGCAGGCCGGGCGGCAGCGCGCTCGTCGAAATCCGGCTGGCCGCCCTGGACGGCGAGCTGCACCTGGGCGCGGTCGACGGGCCGGTGCTGCACCGGATCGAGATGCCCTACCCGGTCGCGCTCGACGTCGAGTCGGCGGCCTGAGCCACCCCGCCTTCGCGCAGCACGCGCGCCCGGCACCGCACCGCCCTGTGCGCGAGCTCTTCGTCTACTACCGGATCCGGCCGGGCGCCGAGCAGGCGGCCCACGAGGCTGTCATGGCGATGCAGCTCCGGCTGCGCGGCAGCCACTCCGGGCTCGAGGCGAGGCTGCTCAAACGATTCGATGCGGCGCCGACGGGCGAGACCTGGATGGAGACCTATGCCGTGCGGGCCGGCGGCATCGACATCGCTCCGACGATCGACGACGCCTTCGAAGCCGATCTCGTCATCCATGCCGTCGCCCTCGAACCGTTCATCGACGGCGGCCGCCACATGGAGCGCTTCGAAGCGATCGATCCGCGCTAGTCCTCAGACCGCGCGGATCATCTCCACGTGGTCGATGCCCGCTTCGTCGAACACGGTGCCGCGACGCGCGAAGCCGGCCCGTTCGTAGAAGCTGGCCGCCGAGATCTGGGCGTGCAGCATCGCCTCGCGTTCGCCGCGTGCCCGCGCTTCGCCCAGCAGTGCATCGAGCACCGCGCGGCCGACGCCGCCGTGGCGCGACCCGGCGACGACGGCCATGCGGCCGATCTTGGCGACACCCGGCACGTGCTCCAGCATGCGGCCGGTGGCGAGCGCCTGGCCGAAGCGATTGAAGGCGACCGCGTGGACGGCGTCCTCGTCGGCGCCGTCCCATTCCATGTCGGCCGCGATCTTCTGTTCGCCGATGAAGACCGTGGTGCGGATCGCACGCGCTGCATCGCCCAGCTCCGACCATCGGCCGACCCGCACCTCGATCATCGGCAGCCCCGCCTCGAAACGGTCGAAGAGCTCGCGCAAGGGCGCCGGCACCGGCATCGACGCGGTCGCGCCGGGATCGGCGAAGACGTAGGTCAGCGCACCCGTCACGAGCAGCTGGTCCTGGCGGAAGACGCCGCCCACGAACGAGAGCGAGGACTTGCCGATGCGGCCGCAGCGAAGGCCGACATCGAGCACGTCGTCGTAGCGCGCCGCCGCCAGGTAGTCGAGCTCGGCCTTGCGCATGAAGAGGTCGCCGCCGAGGCTGTGCATCGCCTCGGCATAGGGCACGGCGAGGGCACGCCAGTAGCCGGCCATCGCCGTGTCGAGATAGGTCAGGTAGTGACCGTTGAAGACGATCTTCTGGGCATCGATCTCCGACCAGCGCACGCGCAATCGCTCGAAGAACCGGAACTCGGAACGCTGCATCGACGGGCCCCTGAACAAGCGGCTGCGAGTGTGCCAGACTGCGGTTCATGGCCTTGATCAACTACATCACCCAGGTTCAGATCGACTTCGGCGCCCTGCAGTTGCTGGCGCAGGAATGCGAGCGCTCCGGCATCCGCAAGCCGCTCCTCGTCAGCGACGCCGGCGTGCGCGCGGCCGGCCTGCTCGACCGCGCCATCGCGGCCCTGGGCGGCATGCCGCACGCCGTGTTCGACGCCACGCCGTCGAACCCGAACGAAGGGGCTGTCCGGCTGGCGGCGCAGGTCTACACCGAGAGCGGATGCGACGGCCTGGTCGCTGTCGGCGGCGGCTCGAGCATCGATCTGGCGAAGGGCGTCGCCATCGCGGCCACCCATCCGGGCCCGCTCAAGACCTACGCGACGATCGAAGGCGGCAGCCTCAAGATCACCGATCGCGTCGCGCCGCTCATCGCGGTGCCGACGACGGCCGGCACCGGCAGCGAAGTGGCGCGCGGCGCGATCGTCATCGTCGACGACGGTCGCAAGCTGGGCTTCCACAGCTGGCATCTGGTGCCGAAGACCGCCCTGCTCGATCCGGAGCTCACGCTCGGCCTGCCGCCGTTCCTCACCGCCGCCACCGGCATGGACGCGATCGCCCATTGCATGGAGACCTTCATGGCGCCGGCCGTGAACCCGCCGGCCGATGGCATCGGCCTCGACGGCCTGGAGCGCGCGTGGCACCACATCGAGCGCGCGACCACCGACGGCAGCGACCGCGAGGCGCGCTGGAACATGATGAGCGCCAGCATGCAGGGCGCGATGGCGTTCCAGAAAGGCCTCGGCTGCGTGCACAGCCTCAGCCACAGCCTCGGCGGTGTCAACCCGAAGCTGCACCACGGCACGCTGAACGCGCTGTTCCTGCCCGAGGTCGTCAAGTTCAACGCGAGTGCGACGTCGATGCGCAAGGACCGTCGCCTGGCCCGCATGGCGCATGCGATGGGCGTGCACCAGAGCGTCGACGACGACGGCGGCGAGGCCATCGCCGAAGCCCTGCGGGCGATGAGCGCGCGCCTCGGGCTGCCCTCGGGGCTCGCTGCGCTCGGCGTCGGCCGCGATCTCTACGACCGCATCATCGACGGCGCCATGGTCGACCACTGCCACAAGACCAACCCGCGCCTGGCGACGCGGGACGACTACGTGCGGATGCTCGACGCGTCGATGTAGACGGTGGTTTCGGTGGTGGTCGTGGTCGTCTCGACGACCGTGGCCACAGGCATGGCTGGCGACTCCGGCGACCCGGGCGACGCCGGCGATGCCAGCGCCATGGATCCGCCCGCATCGGGCCAGGCGGCCAGATATTGCTTCCAGTGCGGAGCGTCGATCGCGCCGAGCGTCTCCCGCACGTAGGCGATCTCCCGGTCGTACTCGCTCTCGGTGAAGCCGCCGCGCATCTTCTGGAACCGGCAGTACAGCAGGTACGTGTTCATCACGTCAGTCTCGCAGTACTGCGCGATCTCGTCCCGCTTGCCGTCGAGAAAGGCCGCGTAGACCTGCGAGCCGTCCATGCCGAGCTTGCCGGGAAAGCCGCAGATCTTCGCCATCGCGTCGAGCGGCGCGTTGGCGCGGCCCTGGTACATCGCGAGCAGATCCATCAGGTCGAGATGGCGCGTGTGGTAGCGGCCGATGTAGTTGTTGTAGCGGTACTCGCGGTCGCTGCCGGGGTCCTGGCCCATGTCCCAGTACTTGCTCGCGACCACCCCGTGGCGCATGCCGCGATAGTGCAGCACGGGCAAGTCGAAGCCGCCGCCGTTCCAGCTCACCAGCTGCGGCTCGTGCCGCTCGACGAGGTTGTAGAAGGACTGCACGACGCGCCCCTCCTGGCTGGCGCCATCGGTCTCGCGGTCGACGATGGAATGGATCCGGATGCCCTCGGCATTGCGGAAGACGCAGCTGATGACGAGGATGCGCTGCAGGTACAGCGGCATGAAGTCGCCCTTGCCGCGTTCCTTTCGCTCGGCCATCTCGGCGGCGTAGACGCCTGCGTCGTCGACGGCATCGTCCATCTGGCGCAGCGTGCGCAGGCCGGCGACGTCGGGAATCGTCTCGATGTCGAAGACGAGGACGGGCGCGAACGACATGATGTTCGGTGCCCCGGCCCGTCGCCGCTCAGCGCGGCGGCAGGAGCTTGGCCGGATCGATCGGCTTGCCCTGCTTGCGGATCTCGAAGTGCAGCTGCACGCTGTCGGCGTCGGTCGAACCCATCTCGGCGATCTTCTGGCCACGGCGGACGGTCTGGTCGTCCTTCACCAGCAAGGTCTGGTTGTGCGCGTAGGCCGTGAGGTAGGTGGCGTTGTGCTTCAGGATGACGAGGTTGCCGTAGCCACGCAGCCCGGAGCCGGCGTAGACGACCCGCCCGTCGGCGGCGGCCAGCACCGGATCACCCGGCTTGCCGCGGAAGTCGAGGCCCTTGTTGCGGGCGTCGTCGAACGGCGTGGTCACCGGCGTCGGTGCGGGCCAGCTCCAGACGATGTCGTCGTCGCTGTCACGCGGCCCCGATGGCGGCGGCGGCTGGTTCGAGCCCGACGCCACCGCCGTGGGCACCGGCGGCACCGGCGGCTGGCCGGGCAGCGCGGACGCGGCGGGCGGCGGCGTCGCGGCCACCGGCTTCGGCTCGGCCGGCCTGGGCTCGAGCGGCCGGGACTCGATCCTGGGCGTGGCCACCGGGCGGCTGGCGGCGATGGTCGGATCGACGCCCGGCGCGACGACCCGCAAGACCTGCCCGACTTCGATCAGGTTGGGATTCTCGAGGTTGTTCCAGCGGACCAGGTCTTTCCAGTTCTGCCCGTTGTCGAGGCCGATGCGGATCAGCGTGTCGCCCGGCTTGACCGTGTAGTAGCCGGGCCGGCCCGCGTTGTCCGGTGGCAAGGGATGCGCGGCCTCCGGACTCGACGACGCGGAAGCGGCCGGAATGGCCGCGGCCACCGTGGCGCGCGGCGTGGCGGTGCGTTCCTCGACCGGCGCGCGGTGCGGCGTGATGGCGCAGCCGAACAGGCTGGAGGCCGCGATGACGGCTGCCGCGCTTCGCCAGGGCAGCGCGCCGAATGGTTCGATCAGGGACATGGAGCCGATTCGTTCTTCATCCTGCAAGGCCCGATTTTAGAGGGACGAAGCGAACCCCTTCGTGCACGCGCCGCTCGTACCCCTGCTCGTGTCGATCGATGACCACGAGCGCCTGTCCCTGCGTCCCCTGCTCGGTCGGCGAGACCAGCCGGCCACCGACCGCGAGCTGCGCCAGCCATGCCTCCGGAACGTCGAGGCCGCCCGCGGCGGACACGATGCTGTCGTAAGGCGCGCCGGGGGCATGTCCGAGCATGCCGTCGCCGTAGACCAGGCGAAGACGCGAGGCACGCGTCGCTTCGAGCGACAGCTTCGCCTTGTCGTGCAGCGGCTTGACGCGTTCCATCGAGACGACCCGGGACGACATCTCGCAGAGCAGTGCCGCCTGGTAGCCGCAGCCGGTGCCGATCTCCAGCACCGCGCCGAGATGGCCGAGCCGCCGCGCGTTGACGCCTGCGAACAGCAGCTCGAGCATGCGCGCGACCACCGACGGCTTCGAGATGGTCTGGCCATGGCCGATCGGCAGGCTCGTGTCCTCGTAGGCCTGGGTGGCGAGCGCGGTGTCGACGAAGAGATGGCGCGGCACCTGTCCGAACGCGGCCAGCACCTGCGGTTCGGTCACGCCGGTGTCGCGCAGGCGCTCGGCCATCCGGCGGCGCACGCCCGCGGAATCGAGCCCGTGTCCCGACGGCACGTTGCTGCGGCGGGCGTCGGCGTGGGCCGCGGCGACGTCGCGCTGCGGCCGCAGCAGCCCGTTGTTCGGTGCGGTCGCAGCCGGCGCGGAGAGTCGATCGAGCTTGAGCGGGAACTTCGACCGGGGACGGTCGCCCGTCGTCATCCAGGATCTTTCGCCGCCCAGTCGCGCCAGCCTTCCAGGCTCTCGTGGTCCGTCAGATCCACGTGCAACGGCGTGATCGAGACCTCGCCGACGCCGGTCGCGTGGAAGTCGGTCCCCGGGCCGGCTTCGCGCGCGTCGCCGGCCGGGCCGATCCAGTACAGCGTGTCGCCACGCGGGCTCACTTGCTCGATGACGGGCTCGCTGGAATGCCGGCGGCCGAGCCGCGTGAAGCGGCGCGGCAGCGCATCGGCATCGGCGCGGTTCGGGATGTTGACGTTGAGCAGGTAGTGCGGCGTTCGCGGCGGATCGCGCAGCACGTGCTCGATGACGCTCCGTGCCACCCTGCACGCGGCATCGAGATGCTCCCAGCCCTTCTGCACCTGCGAGAAGGCGATCGCAGGAATGCCGAACAGATAGCCCTCCATCGCCGCCGCGACCGTGCCCGAATAGAGCGTGTCGTCGCCCATGTTCGCGCCCTGGTTGATGCCGGAGACGACCAGGTCCGGCCGGTGCGCGAGCAGGCCCGACAAGGCGATATGGACGCAATCCGAGGGCGTGCCGTTGATATAGCGATAGCCGTTGGCGGCGGTGTAGAGAGACAGGCCGCGGTTCAGCGTCAGCGAATTGGAGGTGCCGCTCGCGTTCTGCTCCGGCGCCACGACATCGAGCTCGCCCAGACCCTGGCAGGCCTGCACCAGCGCGGCCAGCCCCGGTGCGAGATAGCCGTCGTCATTGGCGATGAGGATGCGCATCGGCGGATTGTAGGAGTCGGCTCCGCGCCTGCTGTCTCGAGCGAGGGCCGGTGCGTATGATGCCCGCATGCATGCATGGCTTTGCGAGAACCCGGTCGGCGTCGAGGCCCTGGTCTGGAGCGAGCTGCCGACGCCCGAACCGAAGCCGGGCGAGGTGCGCGTCGCCATCCGCGCCGCGAGCCTGAATTTCCCGGATCTGCTCATCGTCCAGAACAAGTACCAGATGAAGCCGCCCTTGCCGTTCGTGCCGGGGTCGGAGTACTCGGGCGTGGTCGACGCGGTGGGCGAAGGCGTGACGCACCTGCGCGTCGGCGACGCCGTGGCGGCGTTCGGCGGCACCGGCGGCTTCGGCACCCGTGCCTGCGTCAAGGCCGCTCTCGTGATGCCGCTGCCGGCCGGCTTCGCATTCGACGACGCGGCTGCGTTCATCCTCACCTACGGCACCACCCACCACGCGCTGTTCGACCGCGCGGCGCTCAAGGCCGGCGAGACGCTGCTCGTGCTGGGCGCCGCCGGCGGCGTCGGCACGGCGGCGATCCAGCTCGGCAAGATCGCCGGCGCACGCGTCATCGCCGCGGCGTCGACCGACGCGAAGTGCGCGCTGTGCCGTTCGATCGGCGCCGACGCGACCATCAACTACGCCGACGGCAATATCCGCGATGCACTGAAGACGCTCACCGACGGCAAGGGCCCCGACGTCGTCTACGACCCGGTCGGCGGCGATCTCGCCGAGCCGGTGTTCCGGTCGATCGCATGGCGTGGCCGCTATCTCGTCGTCGGCTTCGCGCAGGGCGGCATCCCGAGCCTGCCCTGGAACCTCGCCCTGCTGAAGGGCGCATCGATCGTCGGCGTGTTCTGGGGCGACTTCGCGCGGCGCGAGCCCGCCGCGAACGGCGCGGCGCTGGCCGAGCTGGCGCGCTGGTATGCCGAGGGCAAGGTCAAGCCCGTGATCGACCAGCGCCTGCCGATGCGCGACCTGCATGCCGCATATGCCCGCATGGGCAGCCGGGCGGTGCAGGGCAAGCTGGTGATGCTGAACGACTGAGCGTCGGCGGCAGCTTGCCGCTGCGTGGCATGCATCTCGCTATCTCCGCGGCGGACGCCCGGAGAACGCATGTCCCGCAAGCCGACGATCGCTTCCTTGCTGGCCCTCGGCCTCGCTCTCGCCCTGCCGACGAGCCAGGTGCAGGCCGTCATGGCCAATCTGGTGCGGCAGTACGCGGCCAGCACACCCGGGGGGCAGTCGTACGTCGTCTGCGTCTACGCGCTCGACGGCAAGGAGTTCGAGCGCCAATATCCTGCCGGCAATTTCTGCCCGGCCCGCGCCGAGCCCTGAGACTTACTTCGCCGCCGGTGGCGGCGTGAGGTTCAGGAACGGAATCGGCGCGCTGCCGTAGATGTTGACCGGCAACACGCCGTTCCAGGTCTTGGCTTGCGTCATCGCCACTTCGATGCGGCGCAACTCCAGCACGTCCTTGTTCTGGGCCAGGGCTGCGTTCTGGATCTTCAGCGCATCGGCCTGCGCCGTCGCCACCTTCAGGTTGGCGTAGGCCTCGCCGTCGGCCTTGGCGCGCAGCGCGTTGGCTTCGGCCTCGGCGATGGCCACCTTCTGCTTCTGCTCCGCCTCGACGGTCTTGAGCTTGTTCTCCGCGCCCAACCGAAGCTGCTCCTGCGTGACCTTCTCGTTGATCGCGTGCATGTACGACTCCGAGAACGAGAAGTTGCGCATGTCGATGTTGATGACCTGCGCTCCGTACAGCGCCAGCTTGTCGCGCAGCGCCGCGTTGATGTCGGCGGAGACCTTCGAGCGCTGCGCGATCAGGTCGGGCGCCGTGTAGCGGGCGGTCACGGCCTTGAAGATCTCCTGCGTCGCCGTCTGGACGTACGACTGGAGATTGCCGTCGTGCGAATACTTCTCGAAGACCTCGGAGACACGGTCGGTGGCGATGCTGTAGCGCACCGTGAGGCTCACCTTGACCGGCTGCGTGTCGCTGGTGCTGCCCTCGGCGTTCTCGATGTCGGCAGTCTCTGCGCGGATGCTGAAGTTCGAGAGCTTCTGCCAGGGCGGCAGCACCGCCAGCCCTTCCCCCTCGATGCCGACGATCTTGCCGAACTGCGTGACGACGCCGCGGCTGCCGGTCGGCACGGAATAGAACGGCCAGATCATGATCAGGATCACCAGCAGCGCCACCGCGCCGGGGATCCAGCGCACTGCCGACCACGGCATGTGGGGCCCGCGTCCGTAGACCGGAGGCATCGGGTTCGATCTGACGTCGTCGCTCATGTGCGGTCTCCCAACCGGGCCTCGTTATAATTCGTCGCTCGGTGGTGGCTGTAGCTCAGTTGGTAGAGTCCAGGATTGTGATTCCTGTTGTCGTGGGTTCGAGCCCCATCAGCCACCCCACCCTTCTCCGCCGGTCGACGATTCGCGTCGCAGTGTAGAGGCGAAGCCGCCCGGCTCCATCGGCTCTTCCGGGGGTGTCGAGCGCCATGATGGCTTGGCTAGGCGCCGCCCTCGTGACGCGTCGACGCTCCCTCGTGATCGGCGTCCGCCGCCTGCGCGAGTTGCTCCGTGGCCTCCCGGTGCCTCGCCTGACGGGCCCGCCGCACGAGCGGCAGGACAGCCAGCATCAATGCGACTGCACCGACCACGACGAGCGCCAGGATCGGCCACCAGGACAAGCGCCCATCCATCGTTCGCTTCCGTGCGGCGGCTCAGCGCGCCGTGGCGGAGGCGCTGTCCGCGGACGGCGAAAGGTTGTCGCTGACGGACACCTTGTAGCGGGCCTTGAGCGCCTCGTAGTAGGCCTGCGATTCGGCATCGCCCCAGATGCGCGCGTACTGGTCCCTGGCCTTGGCCGGATCGGCGACGCTCGGGTCCCGACCCCAGAGCTTGGTGATCTTCGCCACGACGTACCCCTGACCGCCCAGGTCGACGCCCACGAATGCCGGCAGCGTCGCGACGGGCGCCTTGAGGACGGCATCGAGCACGTTGCGCGGCAGATCGTGCGGCTGCGCGCGCGACACCACCAGCGTGTTGTCGGAGAGCGTCGTCGCCGGGGCCGCCCGCACGGCCGCGAGCCGCTCGGCGCCGAGCTTCTCCGCCAGCGCAGCCGACTGCGCCGCGACCAGCTGCGCGCGGACCTTGTCCTTGACGTCGGCCAATGGCTGCATGCGGGACGGCGTGTACTGCACGATCCGACCGGCGACGAGCTGGTTGCCGCCGATGTCGATCGCCTTCGTGTTGTGCTTGTTCCTGGTCGCGTCGTTCGAGAAGATCGCCTCGAGGAACTTGGCGCTGCCCAGCGGCCCGGATGCGGCGCCCGCTGCCGGCACGGGTGTGACGTGGTCGGCCTTCCGGATGTCGAGCTTCCATTTGTCGGCGGCCGGCTTCAGGCTGTCGGACTGCTCGTAGACCGTGTCGCCGAACTCGACGGCCGCATCGGAGAACTTCTTCTGCGCGAGCTGGTTGCGGATCTCGGACTCCATGTCCGCCTTGACCGCGTCGAAGGGCTTGGTCTCGCCGCCGCGGGTCTCGACGAGCTGGATGACGTGGTAGCCGAAGTCGGTCTCGACCGGGCCGGCGATCTCGCCCGGCTTGAGCTGGAACGCGGCGTCTTCGAACGGTTTCAGGTCGAGCATCGAGCCGCGCGCGAAGAACTCCATGTCGCCGCCCTTCTTGGCGGTGCTGTCGTCGTCGGAATTCTTCTCGGCGAGCGCGGCGAACGACTTGGGGTCCTTGCGTGCCTCGGCCGCCAGCGCCTCGGCCTTGGCCTTGGCCTTGTCGCGTTCCGCCTTGGGCGCGTCCTTCGCGGCAGCGACCAGGATCTGTCGCACGTGTCGCTCTTCCGTCGACGTGTAGCGCTTGACGTTCTCGGTGTAGTACTTGTGCAGGTCGTCGTCGGAGACCGTGACGCCCTTCTTCAGGCCATCGAGGTCGAGCGCCACGTACTCGATCGACGCCTGTTCCGGTGCCTGGAACTGCGCCGCATGGGCCGGATCCTTGTAGAACGCATCGATCTGGGCGTCGGTGGGCGCGACCTGCGCCGCGTAGTCCCTGGCCTCGAAGCGCTGCACCTGCACCTCGCGCTGCTGGTACATCGCGTCGAGCGCGGCCGAAGCGGCCGCTGCCGGTGCGATCGACGAATCGGCCAGGCTCTGCAGCACCTGGCGGCGCGAGATGTCCTCGCGCAGGCGTTCGGCGAAAATTTCCGACGACATGCCGACCGCGGCGAGCGCGTCGGCATTGACGCTGCCGTCGGGCCGACGCAGCTGCGCGAACTGCGGATCGCTCTTGAACAGGCTGTCGAGCCGCTCGTCGGTGGTGACGAGATGAAGCTTGTCGGCGGCAGCGCTCAGGACGCGATCGCGGATGATCGAATCGAGCGCCAGGCGGCGCATCTCGGGCGTGTCGAACATCTTGGCGTCGAGCGTCGGCATCTGGCGGCGCGCGCGCTCGATGCGGTCGCGCATCACGTTGTCGAGCTCGATCTGCGTGATGCCGGTGCCGGCCACTTTCGCCACGGTCTGCTGGTCTCCGCCGGAGAACCGGCTGTAGCCCTGGATGCCGAAGAAGACGAACGACGGAAACACCAGCAGCACGAGGACGAACTGCAGGACACGCGTGTGACGGCGGAAGAAATCGAACATCGGGTGTGGCTGTCGGAGGCTGATCCGGGCGCTGGATCGAGGTGCAGATGCGCGAAAGGCGAACCGTGGTTCGCCTTTCGTGGAAGACGCGGGATTCTATCCGAGCGCGCCTGCCGCCCAGGGCCCGTGCGGGCGTGGCGGATGGTGGGTGCTGAGGGATTCGAACCCCCGACCTACGCCGTGTAAAGGCGCCGCTCTAACCAGCTGAGCTAAGCACCCGCGCCCGGCCGTGCCGGAGCGAGATCAGTTGAGCGCGTCCTTGAGGGCCTTGCCCGGACGGAACTTCGGCACCTTCGCCGCCTTGATCTTGATCGGCTCGTTGGTGCGCGGGTTGCGGCCGCTGCGCGCGGCGCGCTTGCTGACGCTGAACGTGCCGAAGCCGACGAGCGAGACCGTGGTGTTCTTCTTGAGACTGGTCTTCACGCCGCCGATCATCGCTTCGAGAGCGCGCGACGCCGCCGCTTTCGAGATGTCGGCCTGCCTGGCGATGTGCTCGATGAGTTCGGTCTTGTTCACAGATGTTTCCCCCTCAGGAAATCTCGGGTCTCGATGGAATTCGATGTGCTTAGGCGAGGCGGCGACGACATGCGGCCTGGCAAAACCATTACATCGTCGGCACTGCCCAGTGTCAAGCAGGGTTGGCGATTCTAGAGGTGGTGGAAGCCCGGAAAATCTTTTGCCGCCGGTGCGGATCCCGCTTGACTTACGGCCTCGAAGGCTAGGCGCGCGCCACCACGTCGGCCACTGCGCGGCCGACATCGGAGGTGCTCGCGCGCCCCCCGAGATCGGGGGTCTTCGGACCGCCCGACGACGGATCGAGCACGGTCTCGATCGCCTTGACGACCGCGTCGTGGGCGTCGCGGTGGCCGAGGAAATCGAGCATCAGCGCACCCGACCAGATCTGGCCGATCGGGTTGGCGATGCCGCGGCCGGCGATGTCCGGCGCCGAGCCGTGCACGGGTTCGAACACCGACGGATGCGTGCGCGACGGATCGATGTTGGCGGCAGGAGCGATGCCGATCGTGCCGGTGCAGGCCGGCCCGAGATCGCTGAGGATGTCGCCGAACAGGTTGCTCGCGACCACGGTGTCGAAGTGCTGCGGGCGCTGCACGAAATGGGCGCAGAGGATGTCGATGTGGAAGCGGTCGACCCGGACGTCCGGGAAGCGCGCGCCCATCGCCTCGACCCGTTCGTCCCAGTACGGCATGGTGATCGCGATGCCATTGGATTTCGTGGCCGACGTGAGGTGCTTCTTCGGACGCGACTGGGCCAGCTTGAACGCATAGTCGAGGACGCGGTCGACGCCGTAGCGGGACATCACCGTTTCCTGCACCACGAACTCTCGCTCGGTGCCCTCGAACATGCGGCCGCCGATGGCCGAGTATTCGCCCTCGGTGTTCTCGCGCACGATCATCATGTCGATGTCGCCCGGATTCAGGCCGGCGAGCGGCGAGCGGATGCCGGGCATCAGCCGTGCCGGCCGCAGGTTGACGTAGAGATCGAACTCGCGCCGGAACTTGATCAGCGAGCCCCAGAGCGAGACGTGATCGGGAATCTTCGCGGGCCAGCCGACGGCCCCGAAGAAGATCGCGTCGTGCGAGCCGATCTGCGCCTTCCAGTCGTCCGGCATCATGCTGCCGTGCTTCTCGTACCAGTTCCAGGACGCGAAGTCGAAGTGGTCGATCGTCAGGTCGATGTCGAAGCGGCTGGCCGCGGCCTCGAGCACGCGCAGCCCTTCGGGCATGACCTCGGTGCCGATGCCGTCGCCGGCAATCGCCGCGATGCGGTGGCTCGATGTCTTCATCCTGGAATCTCCTCGACTGGAACGGGGCGGGCGATCGGCCCGACGGGTGAGCGCACGACGATGGCGACGGCCGTGACCGTGAGCGCCATCCCCATCATCATGACGGGAGTGAACGATTCGCCGAACAGTGCCCATGCCATCAACGCGGTGCATGGCGGCACGAGATAGAACAGGCTCGTCACCGCAGTTGCCTCGCCGCGCTGGATCAGCAGGTAGAGGAGCGAGCTGGCGCCGAGCGTCAGCGCGAACACCGACCAGGCCATCGCCGCGACGAGGTTGACATGCCAGTCCATCGTGCCGGGCTCGAGCAGCGCCAGCGGCACGCTGACGACCATCGCCGCGGCCAGTTGCACGACGCTCGCGGTGCGCACGTCGCAGCGCTGCACGAAGCGCTTCTGGTAGAGCGTGCCGATGGTGATGCTGAGCAGGCCCACGGCCGCGAGAGCGAGGGTCTTCGCCGTCACTTCACCGCTGCCCAGCTTGGGCCAGACGACGAATGCGAGGCCGACGAAGCCGAGCACGAGGCCGGCCCACTGGCGCGAGGACACGGCGGTGCCGTCATCGCCCGCGCCATCGCCGCCGGCGCGGCTCGATGACGTCGTCAGCCAGAGTGCGGTGAGCACGGGCTGCAGGCCGACCAGCAACGCGACCGTGCCCGCGCCGATGCCGGCGCGCACCGCCGACCAGACGCCGCCGAGATAACCGGCCTGCATCAGCACGCCGGTGACCGCGAGATGGATCCATTGCGCCCTGCCCTGCGGCCAGGCGGCTTTCGCCACCGCGATCCAGACGAGGAAGCAGATCACGGACAGGGCGAAGCGCCAGCTCAGGAAGGCGAACGGCGGCGAGTGCGGCATCGCTAGACGCGCGACCACGAAGCCGGTGCTCCAGATCAGCACGAACACCCACGGCATCGCGCGGGCGCGCATCGACAGCCCAGCACTCATCGGACACGAGCGCGGATTTCTGGCAGGGCCTTCTGCAGGTAATAGATCATCGACCAGATCGTCAGCACGGCCGAGACGCAGATCAGCACCGTGCCCCACCACTGCGTGTCGATCAGGCCGAACAGCACGCCGTGGTACAGCAGGAACGGAATGGCCACCATCTGCACGACCGTCTTGAGCTTGCCGAGCATGTGCACGGCGACGCTGCGCGACGCGCCGATCTGCGCCATCCACTCGCGCAGCGCCGAGATGGCGATCTCGCGGCCGATGATGACCAGCGCGATCAGCGCATGCAGCCGGCCGAGATGGACCAGCACGAGCAACGCCGCGGTGACCAGGAACTTGTCGGCGACCGGATCGAGGAAAGCGCCGAACGACGAGGTCATGTTCAGCTTGCGAGCCAGGTAGCCGTCGGCCCAGTCGGTGAGCGCGAACAGGATGAAGAGCGCGGTGCCGACGATGTTCTGCGTCGCGATCGGCAGGTTCGTGTAGAACACGCCGACGACCAGCGGGATCGCGACGATCCGGGCCCAGGTCAGCAGCGTCGGCAGGTTGAAGAACATGCGCGGGATTGTGACGCGCTGCTGCGGCCCGCGTCGGCCTCAGGCATCGAGCGTTCTCGGCTTGAACCGGCGCGCCTCGTCGAACAGGAAGGTCTCGACGAACTTCCACGGCCTCGGCAGCTTCGAGACATTGCCGTACGGCGCGGCGCGGCGGATCGCATCGATGGCGATCTTCATCGTCTCCTTTGCCTGGCGCGGCTCGCGCAGGATCTCGATCCTGCGGATGCTGCCGTCGCCGTTGAGCTCGATCTCCAGGACCGGGATCGCCAGCAACTGGTCCGGCACCTTGCCGGTGTAGGTGACGGCCGGATTCGCGGCCACCAGCCGCTCGGCGGCCTGGCGCCGGACGTCGACCCAGGACGACATCGTCCGCGGCTCGGGCAACGGCAGCGGGTTGGCCTTTGCGCCATCAGGCGCCGTGACGGTCGCGGTCGATGCTGTCGCCGGGACGGTTGTCGGCCTCGCCGCACCGGTGCCGGCGTCCGACGGCAGGCGGTCCGGTGACGAATGGCAACCGGCCAGCAGGGCCGCGAGCACGCCCGCCAGGACGGCCAGTTGCGACGATGACGTCGTCGCTCGCGCTTCAATGCAGGGCACGATAGATCTCCTCCGCCAGTTCGTCCGAGATGCCTTCGACGGTCGCGAGGTCGGCGACGCTCGCGTGCCCGACTCCACGTGCGCCGCCGAAGCGTTGCAGCAGCTTCGCGCGTTTCTTCGGGCCGATGCCCGCGATCTCCTCGAGCCGGCTCGCGCCGGTGCGCACGCTGGCGCGGCGGGCCCGCATGCCGGTGATCGCGAAACGATGCGCCTCGTCGCGGATCTGCGCCACCAGCATCAGCGCCGCCGACTCGCGGCCGAGATGGATCTTGGGCCGGCCGTCGGCGAACACCAGTTCCTCGAGCCCGACCTTGCGCCCCTCCCCCTTCTCGACGCCGACGATGCGCGAGAGCTCGATGCCCAGCTCCTCGAACACTTCGCGGGCCACGCCGACCTGCCCCTTGCCGCCGTCGACCAGCACGATGTCGGGCAGCCTCGCCTCGCCCAGGCTGGCCGCCTCGACGAGCTTGGCGTAGCGGCGCGTCAGCACCTGGCGCATGGCGGCGTAGTCGTCGCCCGGGGTGATGCCGGCGATGTTGTAGCGGCGGTATTGCGCGCTCTGCATCTTGTGCGCCTCGAAGACCACGCACGAGGCCTGGGTCGATTCGCCGGCGGTGTGGCTCACGTCGAAGCACTCGACCCGGAAGGCATGCGGGTCTTCGACGACGAGATCGAGCGCCTCGACCAGCGCCCGCGTGCGCGCCTGCTGCGACCCCTCCTCGGCGAGCAGCTGAGCCAGCCGCAGCGCGGCGCCATGGATGCACATGTCGAGCCACGCACGGCGCTGCTCGCGCGGCTGGTGCTGCACGGTCACGCGAGGGCCGGTGCCGGCCAGGGCCTCGACCACCGCCTTGTCGACCGCATGGCTGACGATCAGCAGCGGAGGCAGGCCGCCGTCGAGGTAGTGCTGGGCGATGAAGGCCTCGAGCACGCGCACCTCGGGCGACTTCTGCGGCGCGGACGGGGCGCCGGCGGGCGCTTCGGCGTCGGCGGCGGGATCGGCTGCGTCGACATCGCCATCGTTGGCGTCGTCGTCGCGCAGCGTGTCGAGATCGATCGCGCTCTCGACCTGCTTCGGAAAATAGGGTCGGTCGCCGAGGTGGCGCCCGCCGCGCACCATCGCCAGGTTGACGCAGGCGCGGCCGCCGTCGACCTTGACGGCGAGGATGTCGGCGTCGCGCGCGCCGCCGCCCGTGTTGTCTTCCACCGATTGCTGGTGCAGCACGCGCGCCAGCGAGCCGATCTGGTTGCGCAATTCGGCCGCCTGCTCGAACTGCAGGGCCTCGGCGCGGGCCATCATCTGCGCCTGCAGCGTGTCCATCAGCTCCTGCTGGTCGCCGCGCAGGAAGCGCTCGGCATTGCCGACGTCGCGTGCGTAGTCCTCGGTGTCGATGTAGCCGACGCAGGGGCCCGAGCAGCGCTTGATCTGGTAGAGCAGGCAGGGCCGCGTGCGGTTGGCGAACACCGTGTCTTCGCAGGTGCGCAGGTGGAACACCTTCTGCAGCAGCTGGATCGAGTCCTTGACGGCCCAGGCGCTCGGGAACGGCCCGAAGTAGCGGTGCTTCTGCTCGACCAGGCCGCGGTAGTAGGCGACGCGCGGGAACTTGCCGGATTCGATCTTCAGGTACGGATAGCTCTTGTCGTCGACGAAGCGGATGTTGAAGCGCGGCGCCAGCGTCTTGATGAGGTTGTTCTCGAGCAGCAGCGCCTCGGCCTCGGAGCGCACCACGGTCGTCTCCATGCGGGCGATCCGCGAGACCATGTGGCCGACCCAGATCGCGTGCCCGCTGTCCGCGTGGCGGCGGTTGAAATAGCTCGAGACGCGCTTCTTCAGGTCGCGCGCCTTGCCGACGTAGAGCACGCCACCGGCAGCGTCGAAATAGCGGTAGACGCCAGGCAGGCCGGGCAGCGCGGCGACCTCGGCCAGCAGCCGCTCCCGGCGCGCGGCGGCGTCGCTCGCGCCGGCATCGGAGGAAGGGTCGACCGCTGTCTCGCTCATCGCCCTCGATTATCCCGCCCTGCCCCTGCGCGGTCCTTCCCGATAATCCCGACGATGCAGTGGAGCATCTTCTGCCGCGTCGTCGACAATTTCGGCGACGTCGGCGTGGCGTGGCGCCTGGCGGCCGATCTCGGTCGGCGCGGCGAGCACGTTCGGCTCGTGATCGACGACGCCTCGGCCCTCGCCTGGATGGCGCCCGGCGGCGCCCCCGGGGTCGAGGTCGCGCCGTGGGACGACGGCGAGGCGCCCGGCAGCGACGTCTGGGTGGAGACCTTCGGCTGCGGCTGGCCAGCGCCTGCCGCGGCGCGCCTTCCGACCATGTCGAAGCCGCCCGTGTGCATCGATCTCGAGCATCTCAGTGCCGAAGGCTTCGTCGCCCGCTCGCACGGGTTGCCGCTGCCGCGCTTCGACGCGGCGGGCGGGCCGTTGCCGAGCTGGGTCTTCTATCCCGGCTTCGATGCCCGGACCGGCGGGCTGCTGCGCGAGCCCGGCCTGCTCGAGCGGCGTCGCGATTTCGACCGGACAGGCTGGCTGGCGAGCCACGGCATCGCGCTGCGCGAAGGCGAGCGCTGCGTGGCCGTCTTCTGCTACGCGAACGCGGCCTTCGAGACGCTGCTGCGTGCGCTGGCCGCGGAGCCGACGCTGTTGCTGATCCCGCCCGGGCCGGCCGCACCGCAGGCCGAGGCGTGGCTGGGGCGTGATGCATCGGCCGGCCGCGTGCGTTCGGTGCGGCTGCCTTTCCTGGACCATGCCGGCTTCGACGCGCTGCTCTGGTCGGCCGACCTCAACGTCGTGCGCGGCGAGGATTCCTTCGTCCGCGCCATGTGGGCCGGCGCCCCGTTCCTCTGGCAGGCCTATCCGCAGGACGACGGCGCCGAGGCGGCCAAGGTGGACGCCTTCCTGGCGGCATTCCTCGACGGCGTCGCGGCGCCGTTCGCCGGTTCGCTGCGCGCGCTCTTCGGCCGATGGAACGCGACCGGCGCCGTCGATGCATCGGCGCCGCTCCTGCTGCCCGACGTGTCGGCCTGGCACGCGGCCACCTCCCGCTGGCGAGACCGGCTGGCGGCACAGCCCGATCTCACGACCGCCCTGCTCGGCTTCGTGGTCTCGAAACGCTAGAATCGACGGCTTTGCGCGGAGCCGGTGCGGCGCGCGCAGCCCTCCACGACGAGCGCCACCACAAGAAAGACCGAGATGAAGATCGCCCAGGAAATCAGAGCCGGCAACGTGATCATGCACGGCAAGGACCCGATGGTCGTGCTCAAGACCGAATACAGCCGCGGCGGCCGCAATTCGGCCACCGTGCGCATGAAGCTGAAGAGCCTGCTCAGCAACGGCGGCACCGAGGTGGTGTTCAAGGCGGACGACAAGATGGACCAGGTCATCCTCGACAAGAAGGAGTGCACCTACTCGTACTTCGCCGATCCGATGTACGCCTTCATGGACGCCGAGTACAACCAGTTCGAGGTCGAGTCGGAGAACATGGGCGACGCGATCCAGTACCTCGAAGACGGCATGCCCGTCGAAGTGGTGTTCTACGACGGCAAGGCGATCTCGGTCGAGCTGCCGACGACGCTGGTGCGCGAGATCGTCGACACCGAGCCGGCCGTCAAGGGCGACACGTCCGGCAAGGTCCTCAAGACCGCGAAGCTGGCGACCGGCCTCGAGATCTCGGTGCCGCTGTTCGTGCAGACGGGCGATCGGGTCGAGATCGACACCCGCACGAACGAGTACAAGAAGCGCGTCTAGCCGACGCTGGCCCGGCCCGTCGAACCCACCGGGGCCGCGTCGCGGGCCTTCGCGTTTCGGCATGATCCGCGCATGCCGTTCGATCCCTCGCAGATCGCCGTTCCGTTCCGGATGCAGCCGGGTCTGCGTCGGGCCCTCCCAGGAACGTCGCCGCTGACGCCGGCCGGGCCCAGCAGCCGCCACTGTCGCGAGAAGATGGCCGTTCTCTCGGCGTTCGCGACGCAGGCGCTCGTGGCCCAGCCGGGTTTCGATCCTGGCCCTGCCTTGCACGCCATCGCGACGGAGTCGGCCCGCGCCCCGACACCCGCCTTCACCTGCGACCTGTCGACCGGCCACTGGGCGGCGCCGCTGATCGGCTGGTCGGTGCAGGATGACCGCATCGACGGTCACGGCGATGCCGGCATCGGCGACCTGCTGCGTGCGCTGCCCGTGTCGCAACGCGCCGCGGCGCTGCTCAGCCTTGCGTTCGAGGAAGACTTCGCCGTCATCGACGCCAGGGGGCGGATCCCATGGCTGGCGGTCTGCCTGCCGTCGCGCTGGGCGCCCGAGGAGAAGGTCGGGAGGCACTTCGCCGAAGTGCACGGGCCGGTCGCCGACAGCGCGATGCTGGTCGCGGCGAGCGAGCATCTCGTGCGCCTCGTGACCGGCGCCGAACGATGGGAGCGGAGCGTCTGGACGATTTCTCCCGAGCCCAGGCTGCACCAGCATCCCGACCGCCGGGGCGCACCCTGGCCCGCCGAGCCCGACGCCGATGCCGCCGCTCTGGCAAGGCAGGCCAGCTTCCGGCATGAGCAGCAGGGCTTCATCGCCGTCCCCGGCAGCGACCAGGCGGTGTTCACGATCCGCGTCGCCAGCGAGCCGCTCGAGCAGGCGATGGCCACGCAGGAGCTCGCGCGCCGTGTCCATGACTCGCTCGCCAGCATGAGCCCCGCCGTGCTCGCCTACCGCGGGCTCGACGCGGCACGGGACCGACTGCTCGCCTGGCTGGCAGCGCAGCTCGCCAGCCTGCCGCCGGCATCGCCCGAACCGTGGCCTTGAAGCAGGCCGGGGTCGCCCCTGGCCGGCTCGAAGTCGACGCCGACGGCACGCCGTTCTCGCCGGCGTTCGGCGACCTCTATCACCCGCTGTACGGCGCCCTCGCCCAGGCGCGGCACGTGTTTCTCGGCGGCAACGGCCTGCCGTCGCGCTGGCAAGGGCGAGACCGCTTCGTCGTCCTCGAGACGGGATTCGGTCTCGGCAGCAACTTCCTCGCGACCTGGAGCGCCTGGCTCGCCGATCCGCACCGCTGCGATCGGCTGCATGTCATCTCGATCGAAGCCCATCCCCTGTCGCGCGAGGATCTCGCTTCCATCGTCCGGGAACCCGCCATCGCCGCGCTCGCGGAAGAGCTCGTCGCCGCCTGGCCGCCCGCGACGCGGAACCTGCATCGGCTCGCGTTCTCGGCCGGCCGGGTCGAGCTGCTCCTGCTGTTCGACGACGTCCGCTCGGCCCTGCCGCAGCTCAGGGCCACGGTGGACGCCTTCTATCTCGACGGCTTCTCGCCTGCCCGCAATCCGGCGATGTGGGAGCCGCGCCTGTTCAAGGCGATGGCCAGGATCGCGGCGAAGGGCGCGACGGCCTCCACCTGGTCGGTGGCGGGAGCCGTCGACAACGGCCTGCGCGCGGCCGGCTTCGAGACGCGACAGGTCCCGGGCATCGGCGGCAAGCGAGAGATCACGTTCGCGACGTTCTCGCCTCGCTTCGCGCCGCGGCCGTCGTGGTCCGTCGCGTCGCCGACGGTCCACGGTCGCGACGCCCCGGTCGTCATCGTCGGCGCCGGAGTGGCGGGCTGCGCGGTCGCCTGGGCACTCGCCGAGCAAGGCATCGCCAGCATCCTGCTCGAACGCCGTGCGTCGATCGCGGAAGAAGGATCGGGCCAGGCGGCCGGGCTCTTCCACGGCGTGGTGCACGGCGACGACGGCCACCATGCCCGCTTCAACCGCGCCGCCGCACTCGAGGTCCGCCAGCACGTCCTGATTGCCGTGGCCAGGCACGGCGTCCGCGGTTCGGCCGCCGGGCTGCTGCGGCTCGACCCGGAGGCCTCGGGCGTGGATGCGATGCGAGCGATGCTCGAGCACCACGCGTTGCCGGCAGACTACGTCCGCGTTCTCGATGCCGATGCCGCGAGCCTCGTCGCGGGTGCGCCGCTGCGATCGCCTGCATGGCACTTCCCGGGCGGCGGATGGATCGAACCCGGTGGCCTCTCCAGGTCGTTCATCGAGCGCTGCGAAGGCCTGGCGCAGATCCGCCTGAACACCGATGCGGCCGCGCTGCGGCGCATCGACGGTGGTTGGCACGTGCTCGATGCGGAGGGCCACTTGCTGCAGGCCGCATCGGCGATCGTGCTCGCGAACGCCGGCGAGGCGCCGCGCCTGATCGGCAACGCGGAGTGGCCGATGGAGCGCCGCCGCGGCCAGCTCAGCGGCATCGCCACGCGGCTGTGGCCGCAGGCCGGGCGCCTGCGCCTGCCCGTGGCCGGCGCAGGCTATCTCCTGCCCGGACTCGACGGCACGACGTGGTTCGGCGCCACCTCGAATGCGGACGACGGCGATCTGCAGGTGCGGACGACGGACCACGCC
>CAZZVH010000005.1:0-23273 GCA_964657365.1 uncultured Burkholderiaceae bacterium | reverse complement strand
TCGTCGACCGAGTTGCAGACGTCGGCGCGCAGCATGTTCTCGCCGAAGAACTGGTGGAACATGCGGCCGACCGGGCTCTTCAGGAAGGCGACGCCGCCGGAGTGTCCCGGGCAATGCCACGAGTACGAGCCGTCCTGGGCGTAGTCGACCAGGGCGCGAAAGAACGGCGGGGCGACGCCGTCGAGATAGCTGCGCGCCTCGCGGATGATGTGGCGCGCCACGAACTCCGGCGTGTCCTCGAACATGTGGATGAAGCCGTGCAGCTCGCGCAGGATGTCGTTGGGCAGGTGCTGCGAGGTACGGGTCTCGCCGTAGAGATAGATCGGCACCTCGGAGTTCTTGAAGCGCACCTCGGTGATGAACTTGCGCAGGTTCAGCACCGCCGGGTCGAGGTCGGGGCCTTCGGTGAACTCCTCGTCGTCGATCGACAGGATGAAGGCGCTGGCGCGGCTCTGCTGCTGCGCGAACTGGGAGAGGTCGCCGTAGCTGGTGGTGCCGAGCACCTCCATGCCTTCCTTCTCGATCGCCGCGGCGAGCGCGCGGATGCCGAGACCCGAGGCGTTCTCGGAGCGGTAGTCCTCGTCGATGATGACGATCGGAAACTGGAAGCGCAGCATCGGCGTTGCCTGAAAAGTGGGCGGTTCGGAAAGCGCGCAGTGTAGGGCTGCGGAGCGCCGCCTACACTGCCCTTCCGAAGTCAGCCACCAGGAGCTTCGCCATGGATCTCTCCGCTTCCACCGGTTGGTGGGTCATCGCCGGCCTCGCCGTCGCCGCCGAGCTCGCCACCGGCACGTTCTACCTGCTCATGATCGCGCTCGGCCTGGCCGCCGGCGGGCTCTATGCATGGCTCGGCTTTTCCTCGCCCGCGCAACTGATCGCGGCAGCCGTGATCGGCGGCGGCGCGACGCTGGCCTGGCACTTCTACCGGCGCTCGACCCGGACGCCCGACCTGGCATCGCACGAGAACCGCGACGTCAACCTCGACATCGGCGAGCACGTGCACGTCGATGCCTGGGCCGGCGACCGGACGGCCCGCGTGCAGCACCGCGGCTCGAGCTGGGGCGCGAAGCTCGCGCCGGGCGCGGCGCCGCGTGCCGGCGAGCACGTCGTCTCCGCCGTCGAAGGCAACTGGCTGGTGTTGTCGCCCAGCTTGCCGCACTGAACCCCATCGTCATTCGCATCCGGAGATCGCCCCATGGAAATCGCCCTCGTCATCGCCGTCATCGCCGCGATCTTCATCTTCCAGACCTTCAAGATCGTGCCGCAGCAGCATGCGTGGGTGATCGAGCGGCTCGGCAAGTACGACCGCACGCTGACGCCCGGCCTGAGCTTCGTCATGCCGTTCGTGGAGCGCGTCGCCTACAAGCACTCGCTGAAGGAAGTGCCGCTCGACGTGCCGAGCCAGGTCTGCATCACGCGCGACAACACGCAGCTGCAGGTCGACGGGATCATCTACTACCAGATCACCGACCCGATGCGCGCGAGCTACGGCTCCTCGAACTACGTGTTCGCGATCACGCAGCTGGCGCAGACGCTGCTGCGCTCGGTGATCGGCAAGATGGAGCTCGACCGCACGTTCGAGGAGCGCGATTCGATCAACGCGCACGTCGTCAACGCGCTCGACGAAGCGGCCACCAACTGGGGCGTGAAGGTGCTGCGCTACGAGATCAAGGACCTGACGCCGCCGGCCGAGATCCTGCGCTCCATGCAGGCGCAGATCACCGCCGAGCGCGAGAAGCGCGCGTTGATCGCCGCGTCGGAAGGCCGCAAGCAGGAGCAGATCAACATCGCCACCGGCGAGCGCGAGGCCTACATCGCCCGCTCCGAAGGCCAACGGCAGGCGGAGATCAACAAGGCGCAAGGCGACGCGGCGGCGATCGTGGCCGTGGCCGAAGCGACGGCCGATGCCATCCGCAAGGTGGCCGACGCCATCCGCCAGCCAGGCGGCGAGCAGGCCGTGCAGCTCAAGGTGGCGCAGCAGGCGGTCGACGCCTTCGCGCAGCTGGCCCAGAAGAACAACACGATGATCGTGCCGGGGAATCTGTCGGAAGTGTCGGGCCTGATCGCCACGGCGATGGCGCTCACCCGGGCCCCGCTGCCGCGCCCGGCCTAGCCCGCCGGCGCGAGCGCTCGGCTAAACTCGCGGCCGCCTGGAGAGGTGGATGAGCGGTTTAAGTCGCACGCCTGGAAAGCGTGTGGGGGCTAATTACCCCCCGCGGGTTCGAATCCCGCCCTCTCCGCCAGAAAGTTAATATAATCAACAACTTAGATCGGTTCAAAGTGGTTGGTCCACCACGCAGCCCACCATAAGCCGTCTGTTTGGCTCACTTCGGAGCAGCACTACGGGAGACGAGATGTCTACACATTCGTTGATGGTGCGTACTTGACCTGGGCAATGAGCGCGTGGGGCGTGGAGTGATTCGGTGAGCTGGCCCTACTCGAGCCGAGCACTGTTGGGTTAGAACGTTCGGGTCACTCAATTCGCTCTTCGCTGATCTCGGTCAGCAAGATCGAACGCGCAGCGTCAACGTGGACCCGACTTACCGATGCAATTTATCCAGATATGCCCATCTTCACGATCGGCGTATGAGCGACGCGAGTAGGCACGTCTAGATCGCTTCCAGCGCTCGCGCAAGATCGTCGCGCAGGTCGTCGACATCCTCCACGCCGACCGACAGGCGCACCAGCGCGTCGCCGATGCCAAGCTTGGCTCGCACGTCCGGCGGGATCGTCGCGTGCGTCATGATGCCTGGGTGCTCGATCAGGCTCTCCACGCCACCGAGGCTTTCGGCCAGGGCGAAGATCTGCACCGACTCCAGGAAACGCCGGGCGCCGGCGAGATCTGTCGCCAGCTCGACCGAGATCATGCCGCCGTAGCCGCCGACAGAGCCCATCTGCGCGGAAGCCAGCGCATGTTGCGGATGCGACCGCAAGCCCGGGTAGTGAACGCGCGCGACCTTCGGCTGCTTCTCGAGCCACTGCGCCAGATCGAGCGCGTTGCGATTGTGCCGCTCCATGCGCAAGGCGAGCGTCTTCAGGCCGCGCAAGGCGAGGAAGCTGTCAAACGGCCCGGCGATCGCGCCGACGGCGTTCTGCAGGAAGCCGAGCCGCTCGCGCACCGGCGCCAACCGCGGATCGCTGCCGACGACGGCGATGCCGCCGATGATGTCGGAGTGGCCATTCAGGTACTTCGTCGCAGAGTGCACGACGACGTCGACGCCAAGCTCGAGCGGACGCTGGTTGTAAGGGCTCGCGAAGGTGTTGTCGGCGGCCAGCAGGATGCCCCGCGTCCTGGCGATCTCGGCGATGGCGCGCAGGTCGGCCAAACGCAGCAGCGGGTTGGTCGGCGTCTCGACCCAGATCAACTTCGTCTGCGGCGTGATCGCGGCGAGCAGGTTCTCCGGCTGCGTCAGGTCGATGTAGTCGAAGCTCAGCCCCGCGCTCTCGCGCCGTACCTTGTCGAAGAGCCGGAAAGTGCCGCCGTAGATGTCGTCGCCGCTGAGGACGTGCGAGCCCGAGGGAACGAGCTCGAGCACGGTGGCGATCGCAGCCAGCCCGGAGGCGAAGGCGAAGGCTTGCGCACCGCCCTCGAGATCGGCGACGTTGCGCTCCCAGGCCCAGCGCGTCGGATTGTGGCTGCGGCCGTAGTCGAGCCCCTGGTTCACGCCCGGGCTGCTCTGCACGTACGTCGAGGTCGCGTAGATGGGCGGCATGATCGCGCCCGTGCTCGGGTCGGGAGACTGGCCGGCGTGGATGGCGCGGGTGGCGAAACGATGCGTCTTGGCGGTCGTCATGGCAGGTGTCGTCGCAGATGGTTCAGGAGGTCGCTCCGGGTGATCAGGCCGTAGAAGCCGGCCGCGTCGGCGACGATGGCAACCAGCCCGCGGTCGAGCACGGCCTCGAGGTCGGTCAGGCTCGCCGATGGCGGCAGCGTCGTCGGCGCCGGGGTCATCGCGCTCGCGACCAGGTCGCCGAAGTGGGCCGCGTCGTGGTGGATCTTCAGCAACAGGTCCGATTCGTCGATGACGCCGACCAGGCGCCCGTCGTCGAGCACCGGCAGCTGCGATAGGTCGGCTAGCCGCATGCGCTGGAAGGTGGTCAGCAGGGTGTCGCCGGCAGCAACGCTGACGACACTGCCGTCTTCGCTGCGACGGGCGATCAGATCGCGCAGGTCTCCGTACGCGTGCCGCTTGAGCAGACCCTGGTCGACCATCCACTGGTCGTTGTAGACCTTGCTGAGATAGCGCGTTCCGGTGTCGCAGACGAAGCTGGCAACGCGCTTCGGTTCGGTCTGCGCCCGGCACCATTGCAGCGCCGCGGCCAGTAACGTGCCGGTCGACGAGCCGCCGAGGATGCCTTCCTTCTGAAGCAGCTCGCGGGCGTGGGTGAAGCTCTCTTCGTCGGAGATCGAATAGGCCCGGACGACGCCCGACAGATCGGCGATGCCCGGTACGAAGTCTTCGCCGATGCCTTCCACCGCCCACGAGCCGGCGTGGCCGACCAAGCCGCTGCGCGTGTACTCCGCCAGGATCGAGCCGACCGGATCGGCGAGCACGAACTGCAGCCGGGGCTGGGCCACGCGGAAAAAACGGGTCAGCCCGGTGATCGTGCCGGCCGAGCCGACGCCGAGGACGATGGCGTCGAGGTCGTGGCCGGATTGCTGCCAGAGCTCCGGCCCCGTCCCGGTCTCGTGCGCCCACGGGTTGGCAGGGTTGTTGAACTGGTCGGCGAAGAAGGCGCCGTCGATGCCAGCGGCCAGACGCTCAGCCATGTCCTGGTAATACTCGGGGTGGCCTTTCCCGACATCCGAGCGTGTCAGATGCACCTCGGCGCCGAGCGCCTTGAGATGCAGGACCTTCTCGAGCGACATCTTTTCGGGCACGACCAGCACCACGCGGTAGCCCTTGGCGCGTGCGACGAGCGCCAGGCCGAGGCCGGTGTTGCCCGCCGTGGCCTCGACGACCGTCCCGCCCGGCCTCAGTCGGCCGTCGCGCTCGGCGGCATCGATCATCGCCAGGCCGACGCGATCCTTGATCGAGCCGCCGGGATTCTGCGACTCGAGCTTCAGGAAAAGTCGGCAGAGGCCGGTGTCGAAACGGGTCACCTCGACCAACGGCGTCTGGCCGATCAAGTCGAGCACGGCGGGGCGATCGAAAGACGGCACCATGGCTTCATGATGGCACGTCGCGTGCGGTCCGTCGGTCATGCCGCACTGGCTTAAGAACATGCCGATTGCGTCGTTGTGACAGAGTGGCCGCAGCAGCATAGTCGTGGGCTGCATGGAAACGACGCCTTCCTCAACGACGATGCCGCAGACGGGTCCGCTGCTGCCAGCGCCGGGCAGCATCGAGATCCGTCCGTTCGATGCGCCGCTGGGCGCCGAGGTGCTGCAGCTCGAGCTGTCCCGCCCTCTGTCCGCGGACGACTTCGGCCGGATCCATCGTGCCCACCTCGACCACCACGTGATCGTGTTCCGCGATCAGCGCATCACGCCGACCCAGCACATCGAATTCAGCGGAAGCTTCGGCCCGCTGCAGACACACGTACTGCATCAGTTCGCTCTGGCGGGGCAGCCGCAGATGTTGATCGTCTCGAATGTGGTCGAGGGCGGCCGGCCCATCGGCCTGGGCGATGCCGGTGTTTTCTGGCACTCCGACCTCTCCTACAAGGAGCGGCCGAGCCTGGGCTCGCTCCTGCACGCACAGGAGCTGCCGGCAGACGGCGGCGACACCTTGTTCGCCAACCAGCATCTCGCCTACGACACGCTGCCGGTCGCGCTCCGCAGCGCCGTCGAAGGTCGCCTCGCCGAGCACTCTTACCTCAAGCAGTACGCCGAGCTGCAGCGCCGCAGCAGCTGGCGGCCCAAGCTGAGTGAGCAGCAGATCGCGCAAGTCGCGCCGGTGACGCATCCGATCGTCCGCACGCATCCGGAGACGGGCAAAAAGGCGCTCTTCGTGAGCGAGCATTTCACGACGCGTGTCGTCGGCCTGCCGGACGACGAGAGCGACGAGCTGCTCGGTGCGCTCTACGAGCACAGCACGCAGCCCCGTTTCGTCTATCGGCATCGCTGGCGTCCCGGCGACCTGGTGTTCTGGGACAACCGCTCCGTGATGCACCTTGCCACCGGCTGCCCGCCGGAGCAACGCCGCACGCTCTACCGCACCACGATCGAAGGCGACGTTCCCGCATGAGCCCTTTCCGTCGTTTCGCCGCGATCGGCCTGTTGCTCGCGATAGTCGTCGTCGCCGCACCGGCCCGCGCCGAGGGCCGGATCCGCATCGCCGAGCAGTTCGGGGTGGTGTATTTGCTGCTCAATGTGGCGCAGGAACAGAAGCTGATCGAAAAGCACGCCAAGGCAAGCGGCTTCGACGTGCAGGTGGACTTCGTCAGGCTGTCGGGCGGCAGTGCGGCCAACGACGCGTTGCTGTCCGGCGCGATTGACGTCGCAGGAGCCGGCGTCGGCCCGCTGCTGACGATCTGGGACCGGACCCGCGGTCGCCAAAACGTTCGCGGCGTCGCATCGCTCGGCAACTTCCCTTACGACCTCGTGAGCATCAACCCGGCCGTCAAGACCATCGCCGACTTTTCCGACAAGGATCGGATCGCGCTGCCGTCCGTCGGCGTTTCCGTCCAGGCGCGCGTGCTGCAGCTCGCCTCCGCCAAGCTGTGGGGCGACGTGAGCTACGCGAGGCTCGACAAGCTGCAGGTCGCCGTGCCCCACCCAGACGCGGCCGCCGCGATCATCAAGGGCGGCACTGAAATTTCCGCGCACTTCGGCAACCCGCCGTTCCAGGACCAAGAGCTGGCCGGCAACCCGGCCGCCCACATCGTTCTCAACAGCTACGACGTGCTGGGCGGCCCGTCGTCGGCCACGGTGCTCTACGCCACCGAAAAGTGGCGCAAGGACAATCCGAAGACGTATGCGGCGTTCGTCGGCGCGCTCGACGAGGCCGCGAAGTTCATCCAGGCCAACCCCGACGCGGCCGCCGACATCTTCCTGAAGAGCGGCCAGGGCAACATCGATCGCGCACTGCTGTTGTCCATCATCAAGAATCCCCAGGTGCAGTTCAAGCTGGGGCCGCAAAACACGTATCCCCTCGCCGACTTCATGTTTCGCATCGGTGCGATCAAAAACAAGCCGGCCTCGGCCCAAGATTATTTCTTCGACGACGCCCACAACCGCGCGGGCAGCTGACGTGGCAGCGCTCATGCGCCATGCGCCGGAGCTGGCGGCGATACCCGGTGGCGGCGTCAGCGAGCCCTCCAGCGCGGTCGGCGTGCCCGTCCTGCAGTTCGACGGTGTCACGCTCGAATACGCGACCGAGCGCGGCGTGGTGCGGGCGACCCATCGCGTCAGTCTCGACGTGCGGCGAAGCGAACGCTACGTGCTCCTGGGACCGTCGGGCAGTGGCAAGAGCACCTTGCTGAAGGCGGCGGCCGGCTTCATCGCGCCTCGCGAAGGCCGGATCCGGCTCGACGGCGAGCCGGTGGTCGGCCCGGGGCCAGACCGGATGGTCGTGTTCCAGGAATTCGATCAGCTGCTGCCGTGGAAGACGGTGCTGGGCAACGTCCTGTTTCCCATGCTCGCCTTGCGCAGCATCCCGAAGGATGTCGCCGAGGCCCGGGCCGTTGACGTGTTGCGCCAGGTCGGTCTCGGTGCGTTCTCGGGCTCGCTTCCGCACCAGCTCTCGGGCGGCATGAAGCAGCGCGTGGCGATCGCCCGGGCCCTGGCGATGCAGCCGCGCGTGCTCCTGATGGACGAACCCTTCGCGTCGCTCGACGCCCTGACGCGCCGGCAGATGCAGACCGAGCTCCTGTCGCTCTGGGAATCGATCGGCTTCACTCTCCTGTTCGTCACCCATTCGATCGACGAGGCGCTCCTGGTCGGCACGCGGATCGGCGTGCTGTCGCCGCACCCCGGCCGACTTCGCGCCGAGATCAACGCCCACGAGTTCGACTTCGACAGCGAGGGCGGCAGCGCCTTTCAGGGCGCGACGCAGCGCATCCACCGGCTTCTGTTCGCACAGGCCAGAGCGTGACCCACGCGCGGCTCCTGCCCGCCGTCCGGCCCGAGGCCGAATTCGTCCTGGCGCCGCTCGACGAAGCGCCTGTCGAGCATCGACCGGCGCCGATCCGGCGGATCTGGCGGCATGCCTGGGTGCGAAAGACGGCGATCCTCGTCGCATTGGCCGTCCTTTGGGAACTCACCGCGCGCTGGCAGGACAACGACCTTCTGCTGCCGACCTTCCTGCAGACGGCCAGCGCCTTCGTGCACGGAATCGCGGACGGTGAGTTGCTCGTGCGCGCCGGCGCCTCGTTGCGGGTCTTGGTGCAAGGCTACGTCCTCGGCGTCGCTGCGGCTTTCGCCCTGACGACGGCGGCCGTCTCGACCCAACTCGGCAGAGACCTGCTGTCGACCCTGACGTCGATGTTCAATCCCCTGCCCGCGATCGCGCTGTTGCCGATCGCCCTGCTCTGGTTCGGCCTCGGCGACGGCAGCCTTGTCTTCGTGCTCATCCACTCGGTTCTGTGGCCGCTGGCGCTCGCCACCTTCGCCGGCTTCCAGGCCGTCCCCGAGACGCTGCGCATGGCCGGCCGCAACTACGGCCTGCGCGGCCTGCCCTACGTGCTCAAGATCCTCGTGCCGTCGGCGTTGCCGGCCATCCTGTCGGGACTCAAGATCGGCTGGGCATTCGCCTGGCGCACGCTGATCGCCGCAGAACTGGTCTTCGGCGTCTCCTCCGGCAAGGGCGGCCTCGGCTGGTACATCTTCCAAAATCGCAACGAGCTCTACACCGACAAGGTGTTCGCCGGCCTGGTCATGGTGGTCCTCATCGGCTTGGTGATCGAAAGCCTGGTCTTCGAAACGCTCGAGCGCATCACGGTGAGGCGCTGGGGCATGCAGCGTTGAGCTCGCTTTACGAAGTCGAAGCCCCCATGATTGCCTGGCGCAACCGCTGATGCATCCGGGATCACGGACGTTGGGCCGCGGGTCCGCGGTGAAACCGTCCCGGTTCGGCATCCTGATCGACGGCAGCGTGCCCGCATCGAGCACCACGGCTTCCGTCACCACCTGATTGAGGAAGAGCACGTAGGCCGAGACTGCGTACACATCGTCGTTCGGCAACGATTGCGGCGCATTGAGCGGCATCGCCCGGCGGATGTAATCGAACAGGGTCGTCGCGTACGGCCAGTAGCTTCCAACCGTCTTGATCGGAGCCACCGAGGAAAGCGTCCCCTGGGCGTCGACGAGCCTGTCGCCGGTGCCGCCTTCTCCGCGTGCCCCGTGACAGGCAGCGCATTTCGCTCACCCCTCGACATCGGCGGCTGGACATCGCTCCGGGCCCAAAGAACCTCCCAGCCGGGCGGGGCAGCATCGCCCGGGGCCGAGCGGTGTTTGAATCGGCCGCGGTGGCACTGATGCCGGCCGTTGGCTTGAGCTTGATGGCGCCGTATTTCTGCGGTCCGCACGGTCGACAAGAATTAGCCGTCGGTGGCCAAGCTACTCAAGTCCTACCAGTCTCCGGAAATCCGGGAGTTCGTCGAAGCGAACTTCAACGGCTCGCTCGTCCCAGCCTTCTGACGCGGCGACGGTCGAGATCGAATGCGCGGCCGCAACACGCAGTCCGCGGACGACCATCGGAGAGACTAGTTCTTTTCCGAAGAAGCAAGATCGGAATCGTCGCTTCCGGGCGCGGCGCGGCGCGGCGAGACTAACGGCGTCTTCCACATCACAGGTCGAGAACGGGAATCTGCCGATGGGCGCGTCCCGCGTTGTCGCGACATGGCTCACGAATTCGGCGCGTTGCGTCCGTCCGCAATCGATCGACACGACAACGCGTCGGACTGCGGCCGCGCGGCACCGCCGTTCGATATCGTGCGTGCCGCCCAGCGCCTCGCCGATGCGCTCGCGGAAACCGCCGTCGAACGCGACCGCGTGGGCGGCCACGCAGCTGCCGAACGCGAACTCATTCGCCAGAGCGGGTTGCTGTCCCTCAGCGTGCCGCGCACGGCCGGAGGGCTGGAGGCGCCATGGCCGACGATCTACGGCGTCATCGGCAAGCTGGCCGAGGTGGACAGTGCGCTTGCCCACGTGTTCGGCTTTCACCACCTGCAGGTGGCGACGGTCCTGCTTTACGGCAACGAGGAGCAGCGCGACCGTCTGTTGCGCCAGACGATCGACGAGCGCTGGTTCTGGGGAAACGCCCTGAATCCGCTCGACACGAGCCTGGTCGCCACCGCCGTCGATGGAGGCTGGCGCCTCGATGGCATGAAGCGGTACGCGTCCGGATCGGTCGGCTCGGACCGGCTCGTCGTGTCGGCGCATGTCCACAAGCCAGTAGACGATGTCGCGCCATTGCTCGTCGGCACGGTGGCGACACAGGCCAGCGGTGTCGACGTTCGCGGCGACTGGGACAGCTTCGGCCAACGACAGACGGACAGCGGCAGCGTCGTTTTCGAGTGGGTGTTCCTTGCGCATTGCGACGTGCTGGAGGCACCGGGCACGGTGCGGACGCCCCGCGCCAACATGCGCCAGCTTGTCTCGCAGTTGACCATGGCCCACGTCTATCTGGGGATCGCCGCAGGCGCCTTCGAAGCGGCCAGGCGCTTCACCCTCGACCAGGCGCGCCCCTGGTCCGCTTCCGGCGTCGCCAGGTCCGCCGACGACGCCTTCATCCAGCACCGCTACGGTGAACTCTGGCTGCTGATCCGCCCGGCGCAGCTGGTGTGCGCCGCCGCCGCGGCTCGATTGCAGCAATCGCTGGATCGCGGCGAGACATTGACCGCGCGCGATCGCGGCGAGGTCGCGATCGCGGCCGCTGAAGCCAAGGTGCTCGCGCACCGGGCAAGCATCGAGGTGAGCTCGCAGCTCTTCGAGCTTCTCGGCGCGCGCGCAACAGCCGGCCGGTATGGGTTCGATCGGTACTGGCGCAACGCGCGCGTGCACACGCTACACGATCCGGTCGACTACAAGCTGCGCGATATCGGGCGCTATCGGCTCGAAGGCCGAGCGCCCGATCCGACGCCGTACTCCTGATGGCCGAGCCGCCCGGCTTCGCGCTTAACTTCCATCGACAGACATCACCAGGAAATCTGATGCGACCCGCATTCGCCCGCACCGCAAGGTCGAACGTCCGCCGCCCGGCCCCAGCCGCACCGGCGGCGCTGTCATGACCGCTGCACGACCGACCGCCGTCAGACGCCGGGCTCTCCTTCATGGCGCTGCGGTAGGCGCCGCCGGTCTGGCACTGCCTCGTTTCGCCTTCACTGCGGAGCCGCTGAAGGAATTGCGGCTCGACTATGCGTACTACTCCCCTTCGAGCCTGGTGCTGCGCCGTTTCGGCTGGCTGGAAGAGGACTTCGGCAAGGATGGAACCGCCGTGAAGTGGGTGCTGAGCGCAGGCAGCAATCGGGCTCTGGAATATCTGAACGCGGGCAGCATCGACATCGGCTCGTCGGCCGGGCTCGCGGCACTGCTCGGCAAGGCGAATGGCAATCCGATCCGCACCCCTTACATCTTTTCGCGGCCCGAGTGGACCGCGCTTGTCGTGCGAAAGGACTCGCCGATCCGGACCCTGACCGATCTGAAAGGAAAGAAGGTCGCGGCCACGAAAGGGACTGACCCCTACCTGTTTCTGCTGCGCGCGCTGCACACCGTGAACCTGAAACGCAGCGACATCGAGCACGTCTCGCTACAGCACGCCGACGGCCAGACCGCCCTTGAACAAGGTCGTGTCGACGCCTGGGCCGGTCTCGATCCACTCATGGCGGCGAGCGAACTGGACGAGGGAGCGCGTCTTTTCTACCGCAACGTCGGGTTCAACACCTACGGTTTCCTGAACGTTCGCGAGGGATTCCTCGAACAACATCCAGCCGAGCTCAGGCGCGTTATCGCGGGCTACGAACGCGCGCGCCGCTGGATCATCGGCAACGTGACGGAGGCGGCGAAGATCCTGGCCGAGGAGGCGAAGGTCAGCCTGAAGGTGGCCCTGCTTCAGCTGAAGCTGCGCACCGATCTCAGCAATCCGCAGCCATCGGCGGAGCACGTCAACGCGTTGCGGGCGGCAGCGCCGATCCTGCTCAAGGAGCAGCTGGTCAAGCCGGGGACCGATCTGGATCGAACCATTTCAGCGCTCATCGATACCCGCTTCGCTCGTGGTCTGTCCGGTGCGGCCGCTTGAAGGAACCGAGCTGGCAACCCTGAGCCCGCCCGTAAAGCTGGCGTCTGCACCGGCCCTGCCGTCGGCACGACGCCGGGAGCGGTCCTCGCTGGTGCGGCGGCCATCGCGCTGGTGGGGCGCCGCCGTGCCGGGCGCCGTCCTGGGGGGCGTCGAGCTCGCGGTCAGGGCCGGCTGGGTTCCCTCGCACTTGTTGCCACCGCCCAGCGACATTGCCCGCACCCTGCTCGAGCTCGCGCATCACGGCCTGGGCCTGCACATCCTGGCCAGCACGATGCGGGTGCTGGCCGGCTTCGTTACCGGTGCGGCGCTGGCCATCGGGCTGGGTGTCACCGTGGGGCTGAGCCCACCTGCCAAGGCCTTGCTCGACCCCACCTTCCAAGCACTACGCGCCATCCCGTCGCTCGCCTGGGTGCCCCTGCTGCTCCTGTGGCTCGGCATCGACGAAGCTCCGAAGATCACGCTGATCGCGATCGGCGCGTTCTTTCCGGTCTACATGGGCGTGGCATCCGGCTTTCGCGACGTCGATCGCAAGCTGATCGAAGTCGCCCAGATGGCGCGCCTGGCGCCCGCGGCCCTGGTCCGCCGCGTGCTGTTGCCCGCCGCCTTGCCATCGATCCTCACCGGGCTGCGCAACGGTCTGTCGCTGGCGTGGATGTTCATGGTCGCCGCCGAAATCATCGCCGCCACGCGCGGCTTGGGCTATCTCCTGACCGACGGACGGGAAACCGGCCGTGCCGACATCGTGTTCGCCGCGATCCTGCTTCTCGCCCTCCTCGGCAAGCTCACCGACAGCGCAATGGCGTGGCATGAGACGCGCTTGCTGGCCTGGCGCGACACCCTCGACACTCGGGCATGACTGCGCTGCTCAATATCGACATCGTCCGCAAGTGCTTCGGGCAGCGCACGGTGCTGGCCGATGTGCGCCTGGCGATCGGCGCGGGTGAGATCGTTTCTCTCGTCGGTGCGAGCGGTTGCGGCAAGAGCACTCTGCTGCGCATCGTGGCAGGCCTCGACCGCGACTTCGACGGCTTCGTGCGCATCGACGGTCGACCGGTGCTGCGCCCCCTGCGCGAGATCCGCTTCGTGTTCCAGGAGCCCCGATTGTTTCCGTGGCTGACCGTTTCCCGGAACGTCTCGTTCGACTTCGACGGACGCATCGTCGACACCGAGCGCGTTGCCGCGTTGCTAAGCGAGGTCGGGCTTGCCGGACTCGGTGACCGGCTGCCCAAACAGTTGTCGGGCGGACAGGCCCAGCGCGTCGCCATCGCGCGTGGCCTTTTCTTGAGGCCGCAGATGTTGCTACTCGACGAGCCGTTTTCCGCTGTCGACGCGTTCACCCGGCTGCGGCTGCAGCAGTTGCTCGTGCAACTCGCACAGGCTCACCGCATCACGGTGCTGCTGGTCACCCACGACATCGACGAGGCGGTGCAACTGAGCGACCGCGTGATCGTGATGGAGGCCGACCCGGGACGGGTCGTCAACGAGATCGTGGTCGGCTCGCCGCGGCCGGCCCATCCCGGCCGTCGCCAGACCGGCGATGCGGTCGACACAGTCCGTGCCGCGTTGCACGCCGCCCACGCGTTCTAAACCAGCGAATTCCACATGACCAAGATCGTCGTCCTCTCCGGCAGCCTCAAAAAGCCATCGCGGACGCGCGGGCTGCTCGAGACCATCGCGCACCGAATCGCGCCGCAGGTGTGCGGCCATGTCGAGGTGGTCGATGTCGCCGAGATCGCATCCGTGCTCGGCGCGGCACTGACACCCGAAGCATTGCCGCCCGTCGTCTCGGAGGCGCACGACCTGCTGGCGTCGGCTGACCTTCTCGTTATCGGCTCGCCCGTCTACAAGGCCTCGTACACGGGACTCTTCAAGCATCTGCTCGACTTGCTGGAGCCGAGCCGCCTGCGCGGCAAGGTGGCGATCCTGGCCGCCACCGGCGGGAGCGACCGGCACGCACTCGTGCTGGAGCACCAGTTCCGGCCGCTCCTGAGCTTCTTCGAGATCAACACCGTACCTGCGGGCGTGTACGTCTGCGACGGAGAGTTCGATGGCCAGCGCCTTCGCGACGAGCTCGGCACGGTGAGCCAGCGCATCGATCTCGCGATCCAGCAGGCGCTGCGCCTGCTGCCGGCACCCGCGCGGATCGCTCTCGCGGCCTGAGCCGGACGAGCGGCCTCGATCCGGCCGTACACCGTCACCGGATTCTCAGCCCGGCTGCTTCACCGTCCGCAGGTAGGGCTTGATCGTCCTGAATCCGTCGGGGTATTTGAGGCGGGCCTGTTCGTCGGACACGCCGGGCACGATGATGACGTCGTCGCCGTGCTTCCAGTTCACCGGCGTGGCGACGGCGTGCTTGGCCGTCAGCTGCATCGAATCGAGCACGCGCAGGATCTCGTCGAAGTTGCGGCCGGTCGTCATCGGGTAGGTCATCATCAGCTTGATCTTCTTGTCGGGGCCGACGATGAAGACCGAGCGCACGGTGGCGTTGTTGGCGGCGGTGCGGCCGTCGGCGCCCACCTCGTCGGCCGGCAGCATGCTGTAGAGCTTGGCCACCTTCAGGTCGTGGTCGGCGATCATCGGATAGTTGACCTTCGAACCCTGGGTTTCCTCGATGTCCTTCGCCCAGGATGCGTGCCTGTCGACCTGGTCGGCCGACAGGCCGATGAGCTTGGCGTTCCGCTTGGTGAACTCGGGCTCGATCTTCGCCAGGTAGCCCAGCTCCGTCGTGCAGACGGGCGTGAAGTCTTTCGGGTGCGAAAACAGGATCGCCCAGTGGTCGCCGATCCACTCGTGGAAGCGAATGGTTCCCTGGGTGGTCTCGGCCTCGAAGTCGGGGGCGGTGTCGTTGATGCGCAGGGACATGGCGGTCGTTCCTTCAGGTTACAGATCGTGGTCGATGAACAGCGAGCACAGGTGCGTCGCGCGTGCACATGGACGTCGGGGTCACGCCGGGAACGTGGCCTGGCCGGGGGGAGTTTCCGCTCACCAGATGACCAGCGCGCGAACTTCGATGCTGCGTCGAGGTGCCGGCGATGCTGGCCCGCTCGGGTCGTCGAACGACGTGTGCGCTGTCAGCCGAGCTACGCCCTCCGATCTGGAGTCGTAGATCTTCAGGAGCGTCACCTCATCCGGCGTCTGGCTGGGGTACCAGTACCAGCGATGGCGCGGGTTGTAGGCGAAGGAGTAGGTCTCGCCCGTCCAGTCGCGGTAGACGAGGTCGCTCGGATTTAGATCCTGGATCTCGATGCTGCGCGCGTCGCACATCGCGAGTGGGGCTTGCTGCACCGGACCGCCGATCGGCCGCCACACGTTGACGATCGCGAAGCGCCGGTGCAGATGCGCGGCGGCCTCATCGGCCGGCAGGTGCTTGGCCAGACGTTTGGGCGCGGATTCGAAAGTCTGGTCGTCGTGGACGCGGCGCACGGGCTCGCGAAGCGATGCGTTGCCGGGCGCGGCGACGCTGTCGCGAAGGGTGTGATCGAAGACGATGACCTTCCGGGCGCCGGTGCGAGCGCGCACGGCCTCGACGACTTCGGGGTAGTAGACGTCTTCGACCAGCCTCGAATCCTGGAATTCGACCCACTCGACGAACGCACTGCGGTGGCGGATCTGCTCGAAGCCGCTGGCGTCCAGACCGAAGCCGTCGTAGAGGCGCGCGTTATGGACCGCGACGGTCCTCGCGTCGACATCGCCACTATAGCGCGGCACGCCCGCCGGAGGGTCGTAGGTGTAGCCGACCGGCCGAACGCCGGTCTTTCGCGTGTAGTTGAGAACTGTCTCGACGGAGACCGGAGCACTTGCGCGCGATGGACACTCTGCGACGAATGACATGTCGGAAGACTCCGTGAATGGTCTTAGACCGATGCCTGCAAAATCAGTGCACGGTAGGCCTGCGGCGCGGCGGACGCAACGACGGCTTTGTCGCTTGCTTATCGCGCCACCTCATGGATCGGGCCGGTCGGGCCATGCGTGAAACGCATGAACTCACACGAATCGGTTCGTTCCGTGTGCGGGGAGGTGCCGCTAGTCTCGCGTCCCCGAGCTGAACCTCACCCGATCAGGAAACCCATGAGCATCGACGCCATCAACGTTCGCAACCAGTTCCGCGGCAAGGTCAAGGAAATCATCGAAGGGCCGGTGGTCTCGGAGGTCGATGTAGAAACCGCCGCCGGCTTGATCGTCACCTCGGTCATCACCACCCGCTCGGTGAAGGAGCTCGGCCTCAAGCCGGGGCGCGATGTCGTCGCGCTCGTGAAGTCCACGGAAGTATCCATCGCGACGCTCTGATCCGTCATGGCCGTCCACTCCCCTGTTCGCGTGCTGATCGTGCCGGGACTGCACGACAGCGAGCCCGGCCATTGGCAAAGCTGGCTGCAAGGCCAGTTCCGTCATTCGTTGCGCGTCCGGCAAGTCGATTGGGAGCATCCTGATCTCGAGGCTTGGAGCGATCGCATCGCAGCGACGCTCCGAAGCCGGCCCGGCCACCGGTGGATCGCCGTGGCGCACAGCTTCGGCTGTCTCGCGTTAGCGCACCATCTTTCGCGGCAACGCGACAACTTCACCTATGGCGGAGCCGGTATCCGTGGTGCGCTGTTCGTCGCACCGGCCGACCCGGAACGGCTCGGCGTTTCGACGGCAGCGCTGGCGCAACGCCTGCGCGTGCCGTCGCGGCTGATCGCGAGCAGCACCGATCCCTGGATGGAGGCACGCACGGCCAAAGCTTGGGCCTCGACCTGGGGCTCGCGCTTCATCAGTCTCGGCGATGTCGGGCACATCAACCCGACCTCTGGCTTCGGCCCGCTTCCGCAGGCGAAGGCCATCGTCGCCGACATGATCCGCCGGCTCGCCGGTGAAAACCGCATCGACCACGCCCACCCTGCCGAACTCTCGTTCTCGATCTGATGAAAATACTCTGGTTCATTCCTACGCACGGCGATTCTCGCTACCTCGGCACGACCAAGGGCGCGCGCGGCACGAGCCTCGACTACTTCAAGCAGGTCGCGGTCGCCGCGGACAGCCTCGGCTATGAAGGCGTCCTGCTGCCGACCGGCCGGTCTTGCGAAGACTCGTGGGTCCTGGCCGCCAGCCTCATCGATGCGACGAGGCGTCTCAAGTTCCTGGTGGCCCTGCGCCCCGGCCTGGTCCAGCCGGTGCAGTCGGCCCGCATGGCGGCGACCTTCGACCGCATGTCCGGAGGCAGGTTGCTAGTGAATCTCGTGACGGGCGGCGACCCGGACGAACTCGAGGGCGACGGCCTGTTCCTGCCCCACGCCGAGCGCTACGCACTCTCGCGCGAGTTCTTGACGATCTGGCGCGAGACACTCGCCCGCAGCCACACCGGCGGGTCGTTCGATTTCGACGGCACGCTCCTGCGCGTCAAGGGAGCGAAGGTGCTGTATCCGCCGGCGCAGTCGCCCTACCCGCCCGTGTTCTTCGGAGGCTCGTCCGATGAAGGTCACGCGCTCGCGGCCGAGCAGCTCGACACCTACCTCACCTGGGGCGAACCGCCGGCCGCTGTCGCGGCCAAGGTGGCCGACATCCGGCAGCGCGCCGCGCGCCACGGCCGCACGCTGAGCTTCGGCATCCGCCTGCACGTGATCGTCCGCGAGAGCGAAGAGGAGGCGTGGCGCGCCGCGGCGGAGCTCGTCTCGCATCTCGACGACTCGGTCGTCGAGGCGGCGCAGAAGAAGTTCGCGCAGATGGATTCCGTCGGCCAGCGGCGAATGGCCGAGCTGAACAAGGGCAAGCTCAACCGCGGCAACGTGCGCGAGGGCCTGGAGGTAGCGCCCAATTTGTGGGCGGGCGTCGGCCTCGTGCGCGGCGGCGCCGGAACCGCCCTGGTCGGAAGCCCAGAGCAGGTCGCCGCGCGGATCGTCGAGTACGCGGATCTCGGTCTCGACTACTTCATCCTCTCGGGCTATCCCCATCTCGAAGAAGCGTATCGCTTCGCCGAGCTCGTGTTCCCGCTCCTGCCTCTCGACGTCCAGGCGAAGCTTCCCGGCCAGACGCTGACCGGGCCCTTCGGCGAAGTCGTCGCCAACACCTACGTGCCCCCGCCGGCGGAGCGTGCACGGGCATGAGCGTCGCAGCGGTCCGCCGGGTGCTGCCCTGGCTGGTCCCGGCCGTGGTCATCGTGCTCTGGCAGGTCACCACGCAGGCGGGCTGGCTCTCGACGCGCGTCCTGCCCGAGCCGTGGGCTGTGCTCAAGGCCTTCCTGGCGCTGTCCCGCACCGGCGAGCTGTGGCGCCACGTGGCGACGAGCAGCTGGCGCGCGGCGTCCGGCCTTACGGTGGGCGGCAGCCTCGCCCTCGTGCTGGGCCTGGCGACAGGGTCATCGCGCTGGGCCGAGGCACTGCTCGACTCCAGCTTGCAGATGGTGCGCAACATCCCGCCTCTGGCCCTCATCCCGCTGGTCATCCTCTGGTTCGGCATCGACGAATCGGCCAAGCTCTTCCTGGTGTCGATCGGCGTCTTCTTTCCGATCTACCTCAACACCTTCCACGGCATCCGCACGGTCGACAAGGGGCTGATCGAGATGGCGCGCAGCTACGGGCTGTCCGGCTGGTCGCTCTATCGCCACGTGGTGCTGCCGGGCGCCCTGCCGTCGATCCTTGTCGGCGTCCGGTTCTCGCTCGGACTGATGTGGGTGATCCTGATCGTCGCCGAGACGATCTCCGCGCAGTCGGGCATCGGCTACATGACGATGAACGCACGCGAATTCCTGCAGACCGACGTGGTGCTGCTCGGCATCCTCCTCTACACGCTGCTCGGCAAGCTCGCCGACTTGCTCGCGAAGAGCCTCGAACGGTGGTGGCTGCCCTGGCACGCCGGATACCGACCGCAGCCCTAGTTCGCACGCCCGCACCATGCATCAACATTTCCAGCTGGAGTTCCAGGGCGCGGCACTCGCCGCGTACGCGGACCGAACCGGCGTGCCGGAGCGCTCGGACGCCGCGGTGTCGATGCGCACGACGCCTCGAGAGCCGTCGCCGGGCGTTCGCATCGACGTCACCGGCATCTCCAAGCAGTTCGGTCAGCGCGTGGTCCTGGACAAGATCGACCTGCGTATCGCGCAGGGCGATTTCGTCGCGGTCGTCGGCCGCAGCGGTTGCGGCAAGAGCACGCTGCTGCGACTGTTGGCCGGCCTGGAAACCGCTGACGCCGGACAGCTCCTCTTCGACGACGAGGCCCTGACGCAGCGGCGGGACGACACCCGGATGATGTTCCAGGAGCCGCGCCTGCTGCCTTGGAAGCGGGTGGTCGACAACGTCGCACTCGGCGTCCCCACGACGATTGGCAAGGGGGCGGCGCGGGCGCGTGCGCTGCAGTCGCTGGCCCAGGTCGGCTTGGGCGATCGGGCCGGCGACTGGCCGTCGGTCCTGTCGGGCGGCCAGCGGCAGCGCGTCGCGCTGGCTCGGGCGCTGGTCCACGCCCCGCGTTTGTTGCTCCTAGACGAACCGCTCGGCTCCCTCGACGCCCTGACGCGGATCGACATGCATCGATTGATCGCGTCGCTCTGGCAGCAGCACGGGTTCACGGCGCTGCTGGTGACCCATGACGTCGCCGAAGCGGTGGCGCTGGCGGATCGCATCGTCCTGATCGACGATCACCGGATCTTGCTTGACCAGCAGGTCCTGCTGCCCCGGCCGCGCGCCAGAGGGCCAGCTTTCGACGCCATTGAGGCACATGTGTTGCAGCAAGTACTCGGTCGGCCGGAACAGTCGTCGCACTTGAATCGTACGGAACGCGAGGCGGCCTCGATCCCAGATATCGACATGCGAATCGGGCGCTTTCCATCGTCGCGCGTTCCGCTACCTTGAGCAGCCCCGACACAACGGACTTCTCTATGAACAATTCATTTGCCTTCTCCTCAACGCGGCGACAGCTTCTCCATCTCTCGTCGCTGATCGGCGCCACAGCATGGCTGCCGACGCTCGCATTCGCCGACACGCAGACCCTGCGCATCGGCTTCCAGAAGGGCGGCGGCCTGCTCGGCCTTCTCAAGGCCCAGGGCCAGCTCGAGAAGTCGTTGGCAGCCAAGGGCTGGAACACGACGTGGCACGAATTCCCGGCCGGCCCGCAGCTGCTCGAGGCCTTGAACGCGGGCAGCATCGATTTCGGCTACACCGGTGCGCCGCCGCCGATCTTCGCGCAGGCAGCCGACAAGGACATCGTCTACGTCGGTGCCGAGCCGAGCGGCGTGTCGGCCGAAGCCATCGTCGTAAAGGCCGGGGCCGGCATCCACGCCGTCACCGAGCTCAAGGGCAAGCGCATCGCTGTGCAAAAAGGCTCGAGCGCCAACTTCCTTCTCTTGGCTGCACTGGACAAGGCAGGCGTGAGCTACACGGACATCCAGCCCGTGTACCTGCCCCCTGCAGACGCCCGCGCCGCGTTCGAGTCGGAACGGGTCGACGCGTGGTCCATTTGGGACCCCTACCTGGCGGCGCTCCAGGCGACGCTCAAAGTGCGCGTGCTCGCCGACTACAGCGGCCTGCTGCGGACCAACAGCTTTTATGAATCGTCCCGGACATTCGCCGACAAGTCACCGAAGATCCTCGGTCTCATTCTCGACGAGCTGGCCAGGACAGGCGCCTGGGCGACTGCACACCCGCGAGACGTCGCTGAGAAACTGGCGCCTGAGATCGGCTTGTCGGTCGACGTAGTGGAGGTATGGCAGCGGCGAACGAGCTACGGCGTCCAGCCCGTGGATGCGTCGGTCATTGCCACGCAACAGAAGGTGGCCGACGCGTTCTACGAGCAAAAGCTGATTCCCAAGAGAATTGATGTCGTTCGCGCGGTCTGGGGTTGGCAGCGCGGCTGATCATTTGCCTTCTGGCCAGCCACTCGTTCGTCGATAGGCGGGTATCGATATGCGGCCACGAGATATCGAAACGACTTAATGATGGTTCGCAACGGGCAAAAGACTTCCGATACTCCGATGCTTTTCCCCCATGAATTTCCAGCAACTGCGATCACTGCGAGAGGCTGCGCGGCGCTCGTTCAACCTCACCGAGGTGGCGCGCATCCTGCACACGTCGCAGCCCGGTGTGAGCCGGCAGATCCGTGAGTTGGAAGACGAGCTCGGCGTCGAGCTCTTCGTTCGCTCCGGCAAGCGCCTCACGGCACTCACAGAGCTCGGCTCGCTAGTGCTGCCGAGCGTCGAGAAGATGCTCGACCTCGCCGACGACGTGCGCCGGGCCGGCGAAGAATTCGCCATGCAATCGGCCGGGCAGCTATCAATTGCGGCCACGCACTCGCAGGCGCGCTATGCGTTGCCCGCCGCAGTGCGCGATTTCCGCAAGCGCTTTCCCGACGTGCGCTTCAACCTGCACCAGGGCTCGCCAGACCAGGTGGCGCAGATGCTGATCAGCGGCGAGGCCGACATCGGCATCGCCACCGAGGCGCTGATGCGGTACGACGCACTGGTGGCGCTGCCCTGCTATCGCTGGACGCACAGCGTCATCGTCCCCGCCGGTCATCCCTTGCTCGACGGAACGCCCCTCACGCTTGGTCGGCTCGCCCGCTTCCCAATCATCACGTACAGCGAAGGCTACACCGGGCGCTTGCACATCGACGATGCGTTCGAGACGGCCGGTCTGGCCATCGACTTGGTGCTGACGGCGATGGACGCAGATGTCATCAAGACCTATGTCGAGCTCGACCTCGGCGTCGGAATCGTCGCATCGATCGCCTATGACGAAATACGCGACGCTCCGCTCCGGGCGATCGACGCAGGCCACCTCTTCGCCATCAACGCCACCAAGCTTGCCGTTCGCCGTGGACGCTACTTGCGCAGCTTTGTCTTCGATTTCATCGAAACCTTCGCCGCGCCGCTGACCCGCGAAGTCATGCAGGCGGCGCTCGCGACAGACCCAGGCGCTGTGGTGGCTGGATAGTCGATGAGCAAGCAACCCTCGAAACCGAGTTGAATCCCGAGCACTGTCCTCCGCCGAGAAGCGTGGGGCGTGGTGCGGCAGAAACTTTGTCGCGATCACGGACAACCGCGATCGTCGAATCGAGACCAACGGCTGCGTTTGAAACAACGAAATGCAAGACTAAGGTAACCTGAAAGCAGCCACGCGCTCCCGTAGGGTCAGCCGATTCATTTGCAACTAAATTCGAGTGCGAGGGTGTCCGCCGCACAGTGAGGATCGGCGCGGGTTGGCGAGGGCTTCGGGTGTTGCGCCCATCATCCTGCCCCTCATTGCCATCGGGATTTCCGGAGACGTCGTGATCCCCTCTGAAACGCGCCTCGGGTGCCGCGCCTTCTGCGATACGTGCCGCAGCCCCGTTACGCCGAGTCGGTCGCGTCGCGCGGCGCCGCGCCTCGCGGTGCGGCGCAGCACGCGGCGCCAAGGCCTGCATGTCGGAACGTCGGTTCGGTTCCGCACCGGATACTGTCGGTGAACGCCGGTGCGAACGGACGGTCCCTGACCCTTGCAGTCATTCGGGTGCGCAAATCAAGGTCACCGCCAACAGCCGCTGCCCGCCGTACAGCTGACATTGCTTGAGGAGGTCTTGCGCCCCGACCGGCGTCAGGCATCGGTTACCCGGCAGAACGACCGCTGCTTTCCGGCGTGACGGGTCACTGCCGACTCGAAGCTGCCCGTCGGCCCCTGAGCTGGTCGCCCCAAAACGGACGTTCATCCCGTGGTCGAGCGCAGTTGTCTCGTCCATCGCTGAGCTTTTCCAAACGATTCCGTCCATATCCCAACAGCCGTCCGCAACATTCCCGCTGTCGAAAAAGGCAGACTTAGTGTGGTCAGTCCAAGTCCTTCCGGCAACGAAAGCACTGCTCAGTGTCATGCACGGGCCCCACGACCAACATTGATGCTGCTCATGCAGCGTTGTTCGTCCGTGCGGTTCCTCCGACGAACTGCTCATGGCGTCTGCCTAATGTGAGCGTAGAACCGCTTCTCGGCGACGTCCAATCGGTTCGATCGAGCAAATAGTCGCGGCCTGCCACGCGCAACCGACGTCACCAAGGCCTAGTTGGAGTGAATCAACCGGTCAAACGATCCCAAGCGTCCTTGACCGCATGCTTAGCTCTCTCCCAGCTCAAGCTTGAAACTCCCTTGGCCTCGTGCCATC
>CAZZVH010000004.1:0-24994 GCA_964657365.1 uncultured Burkholderiaceae bacterium | reverse complement strand
CCCGCGTCGCGTCGCCGAGCCGCGACGCGAGCTGCGCGAAGGCGTCGCCGAGCAGCGTCGGCGACGCTTCACCGTCCGGGGAATAAGCCAGCAGGCGCAACGACCCGTACATCATCGCGTTGGCCGACTGGGGATCGCCCGGGTCGTGCCAGAGGTCCCAGAACGCCGTCTTCTGCACGCCGGCCGCGAACGCCAGCAGATTGCGCACGACGAGGTCCCGTGTCTGCAAGGTGCGCAGCCGCGCCGCATCGGCCGGCGCCGCGTCGGCGAGGAACATGCGGGTCTCGAGCGGCAGGCCGTCCCTCGCCGCCATCAGGCCGCGCACGGCCTCGGCGGCGCCGGCGCCCTGCAGCGCGGCGTCGTGCTTCCGGTTCGGGCGCAGCTCGAAGAAGGTCGGCCCGGCGTATTCGGTGGCGATGACCGGCTGGTGGCCGCCGGCCTGCTCGATCCTCGCGCGCACATAGGCGACGCGCGCCGGGACGGTGTACGGATCGTCGTAGAGGCGCAGGTCGAAGACGTCGAAGCTCTGCACGGCCTCGGCGACGACCTTGTCGACGAACGCGCGGCTCGCCACCTGCTGCGGCATGGTCGCGCGGCCGTCGGGATCGAAGAGGCCGTCGCAGCCGCCGAGGACGACGAGCGCGTCGGGATCGGCCTGCTTCACGGCCCGGTAGAACGCCTTCTGCTGGACGATGAACTCGTCGATCGAGCCGCTCCAGAAGAACGGGTTGTTCGGCTCCGGATCGCTCTGCACGTAGCGGACCCTGCCCTTGACGCGCAGCACCGTCTCGCGCACGAAGGCTTCGTAGGCCTGCAGGTCCTTCGCCGGCGACGACGGGAACACCCAGGCCGGCGTGCGCGTGGCCCAGGGCGAGGCCGAGGCGATCGTCAGGATCCCCTCGTCGGGCGAACGGAGCTGGCCCGCGAAGGCATCGAGATCGTCCCAGCGGCGCACGCCGGGCCTGGGCTCGAGCTGGCTCCAGTAGAGCGTCACCCGCGTGAAGCCGGCGCCGAGCGCCCGTGCCCGGGCGACGAACGGCCAGGCCTTGCCCGGCGGGAAGCCGTAGGTCGCGCCCCAGGCAGCGCCGAGCGGCGCGCCCATCGCCAAGTCGCCGGGAACCTGCGCGGCGGCGAAGGCGGGGAAAAGCAGGGCCGAAGTCACTATGATTCCCGAGAGCCACATGTCGTGCACTTCATGATTGTCTATAAGTAGACTATATTGAATTCAACCACTTGCCGCAAGGGATCGACCCCATGACGGCGCGCCGTCCCCGGCCGGAAGACGTTGCCGGCGCGGACGGCCCCGCGGCCGCCGCCGACGCGGTGTCGCGGCACGTCGGCTTCCTGCTCGGGCGCGCCCACCAGCGCTTCCGCCAAGCCACCGTCGATGCACTGGAAGGCACGGGCGTCCATCCCGGGCAGCTCGCGGTGCTGGGCGCGCTGTCGGCGGCGCGGGGCCTCTCGCAGACAGAGCTCGCGGCCGTCACCGGCATCGAGAAGTCGTCGATGGTCCTGCTGGTCGACGCGCTCGAGGCCGCCGACTGGGTCCGCCGCCGGCCGCACCAGACCGATCGCCGCGCCTACGCGCTCGAGCTCACGGCCAGGGGCGAGCAGCGGCTGCGCACGATCGGCCCGAAGCTGCAGGCCGCGGAGGCGCGGATGCTGGCGTCGTTCAGCGCCGCGCAACGCAAGAGCCTCCTGGCCTTGCTGCAGCGGCTGGCGAAGGGCGACTGATATCGTGGCGCGGTGCCGATCCGCCAGGACGAGCACGCGAGCCGCCACGACGTTCGCACCCCCCACCAGGAGACAAGCCATGAAACGCAGCCTGCTCGCGACGAGCCTCTTCCTCTGCGCCGCCGCCTCGGCCCAGGGCACCGTGCCGCAGATCGCCTTCGATTCGGTGCCCGACGCGATCAGGATGCCGAAGGACATGTACCTCGGCGAGGCGTCGGGCGTGGCCGTCAACTCGAAGGGCCACGTCTTCGTGTTCTCGCGCGGCAACACCACCGGGCCGGCGTTCGCCGCCGCCGCCGCACAGCTGCTCGAGTTCGACGAGAACGGCAACTACCTGCGCGAGATCGGCAAGAACCTCTATGCCTGGTCGTTCGCCCACGCGGTGCGCATCGACAAGGACGACAACATCTGGGCCACCGACAAGGGCTCCGACCTGGTCGTCAAGTTCAGCCCGGCCGGCAAGGTGCTGATGGTGCTGGGCCGCAAGCAGGAAGCGTCGGACGAGGACACCGGGCCGCTCAAGCATCCGAAGCCGCCGCTGCCCGCCGAAGACGGTCGCTTCCGCCAGGTGACCGACGTGACGTGGGACCCCGCCGGCAACATCTTCGTCAGCGACGGCTACGTCAACTCGCGCGTCGCCAAGATCGACAAGGACGGCAACTGGATCAAGCAGTGGGGCGAGCGCGGCACCAGGCCGGGCGAGTTCAACACGCCGCACAGCATCGCCGCCGACGCGAAGGGCAACATCTACGTCGCCGACCGCGCCAACCACCGCATCCAGGTGTTCGACAACGACGGCGGCTTCCTGCGCGCGATGGAGATCGACGTGCCGTTCGATCCGGCCGTCAAGCCGGTGATCGGCAATGCGCTCGATCCGAAGGCGACATCGGGCACCTTCGCGCCCGGCGCACCCTGGGCGATCTGCATCACGCCGGGCCCGAACCAGGTGCTCTACGCCGCTGACGCCTACCCCGGCCGCATCTACAAGATGACGCTCGACGGCAAGGTGCTCGGCACGATCGGCGGCCCGGGCCGCCAGCTCAAGCAGTTCGGCTGGGTCCACGAGCTCGCCTGCCCGTCGGAGAACACGCTCTACGTGGCCGAGTTGCTGAACTGGCGGGTGCAGAAGCTGCTGCTGCACCCTTGAGCGGGACGCCGGGAAGGGTCGGGCGACCTTTCCCGGGCCGATCGGCGAAGGTGGCCCGCGTCGACGCGATGCGGGCCGATGTCCGGAATCTGCGCGGGGTTCCGTCCGGGAAGGCAGAGGCGCCGATCGGGGCGACCTCGACGAAGCCTTTCCGGAGCAGCCCATGCGAGCCTCGTTCCCCGCCGCCTACGCCGTGCTCGGCGCACTGATCTCCCTGTCCCTGGTGGCCGGTGCGGCGCCGGCACGGCCGGTCGAGCGGGCGGACCCCCGCCCGGTGATCGACCACCGTTCCGCCACGATCCTCGGTTGACGCGGCGAACAGCGCGCTCCACAGTCGCGGCGATGTCCGATCTCGACGAGCTCATCCGGGACGCCTCGACGGGCGACCGAACGGCACGCGACGCGCTGTTCGCCGCGGCCTATCCGGAGTTGCGCAAGCTCGCACGCTCGCGCTTGCGCGACGGCGGCCGCAACTCGGTGCTCGGCACGACCGCACTGGTCCACGAGTCTTACCTGCGCATCCTGAAGGTGGGCCAGCTCCGCGTCGAGGACCGCCGCGCCTTCTTCGCCTACGCCGCCAAGGCGATGCGCTCCGTCGTCATCGATTCGGTGCGCGAGCGCCAGGCCGAGCGACGCGGCGGCGACCTGGAACAGCTGACGCTCGACACCCAGACCGCGAACGACATTCCGGCCGGCGAGACCGAGATCCTCGCGGTCCACGAGGCGCTGCTGGCGCTCGAGCAGGCCGAGCCCCGCCTGGCCCGCGTCGTCGAGATGCGCTATTTCGGGGGCCATTCCGAGGCCGAGATCGCGGAGACGCTCGGGGTCAACGAGCGCACGGTGCGGCGCGACTGGGACAAGGCGCGCTTGCTGCTGATGGCATCGCTCCGGGCATGACCGTGCCACCGGCGCGAACCCGGCAGCTGCAGGACAGGCCCGGCATGCCGTGCCCGTGAACCAGGCCCTGGTCGACCTCGGCACCCTGAGCCGGCTGCTCGACGAGGCGATGGACATCGCGCCCGCACGTCTCGACAGCTGGTTGCTGGGCGTTTCGGCGACGCATCCCCACCTGGTCCGGCCCTTGCGGCGCATGCTCGACGAACATCAGGCACCCGGTCATCCCAGCTTCCTGATGAGCGGCCCGCACTTGCCCGATGCGATCGATCCCGCATCGAAAGCCGGTGAACGGCTCGGCCCCTATCGTCTCGTTCGCGAGATCGGCCGCGGCGGCATGGCCTCGGTCTGGATCGCCGAGCGGAAGGATGGCAACAGCGTGCGCACCGTCGCGCTCAAGATGCCGTTGATGACGCTCACGGGCAGCGCCGACGTGCGACGCTTCGAGCGCGAGCGGGATCTCCTCGGCCTGCTCGCGCATCCGCGCATCGCCCAGCTCTACGACGCGGGGGTGACCGACGGTGGCCGCCCCTATCTCGTGATCGAGTACGTGCCCGGCGTGCCGATCACCGACGCCTGCAACGCCAGGCAGCTCGACGTGCCGGCGCGGCTGAGTCTCTTCATCGACGTGCTGTCGGCCATCTCGCACGCCCACAAGCATCTCGTGGTGCACCGCGACATCAAGCCCTCGAACGTGTTCGTCCACGAGGACGGGCAGATCAAGCTGCTCGACTTCGGCATCGCCCGTCTGCTGGACGACCGCGACGGCGCGGTCGAGGCCTCGCCCCTGACGCGCGAAGGCGGCTGGGCGCTGACGCCGCAGTACGCGGCGCCGGAACAGGTCTCCGGCCAGCCGATCTCGACCGCGACCGACGTGTACGCGCTGGGTGTCCTGCTCTACGAGCTGCTCGCCGGCACATCGCCCCATCCCGGCATGCAACGCTCGATGGCCGAGACGATCGACGCGGTGCTGCACGCCGAGCCGTTGCCGCCGAGCCGGGCCGCGATGGCTGCCGGGGTGCCGGCGGCGCGGGGCGTCTCGGAAGGCCGCCTGCGCACGTTGCTGCAGGGCGACCTCGACACGGTCGTGCTCAAGGCGCTGCGCAAGGTTCCGGGCGAGCGCTACGGCTCCGCCGAGGCATTCGCAGACGACCTCAGGCGCTATCTGCGCCATCTGCCGGTCGCGGCGCGGCCGCCTTCGCCGCTGCACCGGGCCGGGCTGTTCGCGCGCCGTCACCGGGCGGCCAGCGTCGGCACGGCGGTCGGCATCGTCGCACTGGTCGTCTTCGGCCTGACGGCCACGCGTCAATACGCCCAGACGCTCGCCGAGCGCACGCGCGCCGACACCGTGCGCGACTTCATGGTCGACATGGTGGGCGACGCCGAGCCGGACGAGACCCAGCAGGGCAGCGAGGTCACCGGCAAGCAGATCGTCGAGAAGGCGGTCGAACGGGCGCGGGCCGCGTTCGCCGGCCAGCCCGAGCTGCGCGCGGAAGTCCTCGGCGCCCTGGGGCGCATCTCGGGCAAGATCGGCGAGGACGAGCGTGCCGCACAGCTGCTCGACGAGTCCCTCGGCCTGATGGCGCATCGACCGGACGGCGACGCGAGCCTCAACGAGATGCGGGCCCAGCGCGCCGTCGTCGCGCTCGATGCGCGCGCGACGCCGCTGGCGAAGTCGCTGGCGCAGCAGGCCTTCGCCGGCTGCTCGGCGAGCGGCAGGGAGTGCGCGCAGGTGCGTGCCGTCGCGACCAACACCTTGAGCAAGGTGGCCGCGATGGACGGCGATGTCGACAAGGCCATCGACTGGATGAAGGCGACCGTCCGCTACGACATCGCCGGCTACGGCGAGCGCGACCTCGAGACGGCGATGGCGTTCATGGGCCTCGCCGTCGTCCAGCGCAATGCCGGCCGCCTGGTCGACGCGAGCGCGACGCTCCAACAGGCGGAAGACATCGCCCGCGGCGTCGTCCTGCGCTCGTCCGACCGGCAGAACATGCAGCGCCTGCAGGCCGTTCTCGATCTCGACCTGGGGCGCTTCGAATCGGCCCGTCACCGCTTCGAGGCGTTGCTCGCGACTCCGCTCGACCGGCAGGAACGCATGCTGCAGCTCCGCTTCCTGGCCGACGCGGAGCTGGCGACGGGGAGCGTGTCGGCCGCATCGGCGCACGCGGAGGAAGGCATCTCCCTGGCCGCGACCACCGATGCCCGGGGCGGGCGCCTGATCTTCCTGCGCCAGACGCGTGCGCGCGTCGCCGCCCTGCAGTCGCGCCACGACGCGGCCCGGTCGACCATCGATGCCGTGCTCGGCGAGCTCGAGCTGGCCGGGTTCACGGCGACATCGTCGGAACGGCTGCGCGCGCGGCGCTATCGCGGCGAGATCCTGGCACGGGCCGGCGACCTGCACGCTGCCCGCGACGAGCTCGAGCGCACGGTCGCGGACCACGCGCGGCTCGCCGCTCCGCTCGCGATCGAGCTCGGGCAGACGCTCGACCTGCTCGGCGCCGTCCTGCGTGCCGAAGGCGACGGCCGGGGAGCGGCCGCGCTGCATGCGAAGGCACGCACGCTCTACGGAAGCGCGTGGCCGGCCGACCATCCGTATCTCGCCCGGAACGACCTGTATGCCGCGGCTGCGCTCGACACGGCGGACCACACCGACGCCTCGCGCCGGCACTTCGACGACGTCGCCGGCCGATACCTGCAGCGCATGGGCGCGGGATCGATCTGGGCCGCGTCGATCGAGGCGGCCACGCAGCGCTGCCAAGCCGGCGGCCGGCCTTGCCTGCTTGCGCTCTAGAACCCGCCACCAAAAGGATCCAGCATGAACGTCCGACGACTTCTTCTCTCCATTGCCGCCGCATCGGCGATCGCCGCTTGCGCGGCCCCGCAGGACCGGGCGATGCGGCCGGTGTCTGCAGCGGACAGCGTGGTCGCGATGGCTTCGCAGGCCAGCGGCGCAGGCTTCGAGCATCCGCTGAACGACGCGCGGCTCGCCGCGGCGGACCTCGGCCGGCAGATCGCGGCGGTGATCGACGACACCTGGACCATCGTCCTGTATCGAACCCGCGCGGAGGCATGCACGCCAGGTGGCGAGACCACATCTCTGCCGACGCCAGACGACGCGGTCGACCAGAAATACCTCGACAAGGCTGCTGCCGCCATGGCGCTCCAGAACCGCGCCAAGGCGTTGAAGCACCCCCTCAGGATCGCCTATCTCGACGACCCACGCTGCCGCTGAGGCCGGTGCGAGATCGCTCAGCGCGTGCTCGCGACCAGCACCCTGGCGCCTGCGGCCTTGGCCATCTGTGCGGCCGGTGCGGCGAGAAAGCCGGCCGAGATCGACTGCAGCAGGCCCAGCGTGATCGCCACAGCCACCAGGGCGCCGAACCCTCGGGCGGACGCCGACGAGCGGAACCGGTACGGAGTCGCTGCCACGACGACGACAGGGCGGGAAGGCGACAGGTGATGCGACATGGCGGGCCTCGGTGGAAGCGGACAGCGACGGCTGCCCTCATCCACCCAGACGGCGCGCGTCCTGCGAACCGGACGTCGAAACCCGTGGTCCGCGCCGCCGTGCGCTCCGACCCGACGGCCCTCGCTAGGGCGACTTCTTCGCCTGCGCGACGACCGTCGCCAGGAACGCACCCACCTCCCGGTTCTGCAGCTCGTTCTCCGGCGCGCTGATCCCCGCGCCCGAGACATGGCCCATGGGCCGCAGCGTGTTGATGGGCACGTAGCGGACGTCGGCGATGTATTTCGCCGCCTCCATCGCCTCGTACTCCGGATTGAGCAGGTCGCCGGTGCCGGCCAGGATCAGCGTCTTCGCCTTGATGGCTTTCAAGGCGCGGTGGTAGTCACCACCGAATCCGGGCGAGGTGCCGAGGTCGTGCGCGTCGTAGGCCCAGCTCTGGTAGATCCAGTCGACCGCGTCCATGCGTTTCCAGCCGGCGTCTTCGGTGGTCTTCAGGAAGGCGATCGCGTCCTTGCTGGTCGGGTAGAGAGATTCCTGCAGGCCAGGCGTGCGCGTGATCACGCCGGAGAGCCAGCCGGCCTGCAGGCGCATGCCCTGCTCGGGCGGCGCGTCGGTGGCGTAGTTGCCGCCCAGCCACTTCGGGTCGGCCATGATGGTCTGGCGGATCATCTCGAGCACGCCCGTCGTCCACGCCGGCGTGCGGCCGAGCGGGATGATCGGCACGATGCTGTCCATCATGTCGGGGTAGCTCACGCCCCACTGCAGCGCCTGCATGCCGCCCATCGAGGCGCCGATCACGGTGACGAGATGCCTGATGCCGAACTTCTCGGTGACCAGGCGCTGCTCCGAGTTCACCATGTCGCGGATGTCGAACCTGGGGAACTGCATGCGCGGCTGCGACTTGCTGTTCGAGGGCGACGTCGACAGGCCGTTGCCGATCGCGTCGGTGCAGATGATGAAGAATTTCGTGGGGTCGAGTGCGCGGCCGGGGCCGATCAGGTAGTCGAGCCGGTGGTGGTTGCCGCCGATCGCGGTGACCATCAGCACCGCGTTCGACTTGTCGGCGTTGAGCGTGCCGTGCGTGACGTAGGAGATCGAGAACTCCTTGATCGACTCGCCGCTGCCGAGCTTCAGGTCGCCCTCGGCAAAGAGCTGGTGCGGCGGCTCGTTCGGCCCGTGGGCGAGCGACACGGTCGCTGCGAAGAGCAACGCGGCAGCGAGCGGGATTCGGACGTGCATCTGGGTTTCCTCGTTGTTCTTTTCGTTCGGGGCCCGACTACTGGCGCAGAAGGGCCGGGGCGATGGTCCGCGGCCGCACGTTGGCTGTCAATCCGGTCTCGCAGCGGCGAGCCGCGCCCGCCGGCACGTGCACTTTTCAACGCTTCGGGATCGTTCATCCGACGGCCCGGACCAATCCGCCAACTCTGCAATCGACGCGACTTCGGGCGCGTGAAGTAATCGGCGTCCCTGTCGAGCCGCCCTGCCTCGTGGCGGGGAGACCCCTGACCAGCGAAGCGCACAGACAACGATGGCCGCATCCCGAACCAGCCAAGAGCCGACGCCGTCGGCCCGGTCATGGTCGCCTTCGGGAATCGCGGTGCTCTGCGTCGCGCTGGTCTGTCTCGCCTGGCAGGCGTCGCTGACCCGCGCGTCGGCCGACATGCCCTGGGGCCTGCTGGCGGCACTCCTTCTCCTGGCCGGGCTCGCGATCAGGCACCGCGTCTGGCGCCGGCCGGCGACCGTATCGGCCGATGCGCACGACGGGGGCGACGAGGCCATGGGGCACGCCGACCGTCTCGAACTGAACATCCTGCGCGCCGTCAGCCAGAGCACCATCGACCTGGTGTTCGCCAAGGACTTCGCCGGGCGCTACATCTACTACAACCGGGCGTCGTGTCTCAGCACCGACCTGGCGATGTCCGACGTGCTGGGCAGGACCGACGCCGAGATCTTCGATGCCGACATCGCCGCGACGCTGACCGCGCACGACGCCGAAGCGCTCGCCGCGTCGGCACCGCTGGTCTTCGACGAGACCATCCTGTCCCAGGGCGGCCCGGTGCACGTGCGCTGCACCAAGACCCGGCTGCTCGACCCTGCCGGCACGCTGCTCGGCACCATGGGCGTGTCGCACGACATCTCGGACACGCGCCGTGCCGAGCGCGCCCTGGCAGACAGCGACGCGCACTACCGTTCCGTCGTCCTGGCGCTCACCGAGGGCATCCTGGTCTGCGACGCCCAGGGCAAGCTGGTCGACTGCAATCCCGCTGCCGAGCACCTGACCGGCATGACGCGCGCGGAGTGGCGCGGCGGTTCGGTCGTTCCGGCGGGCTGGCAGCTTCGCCATGCCGACGGCTCGCCGATGGCGCTGTCGCAGACGCCGGCGGGCCGCGTGCTGGCCGGCGCGCCTGCCGTTCACGGCGAGCTCGTGATCTCGACGCGGCCCGACGGTTCGACGCTGTTCTTCGAGACCAGCGCGGTCCCCGTCGCCGATCCGGACGACGGCGAGCTGATGGCCGTCGTCACCTCGTTCGCCGACGTCACCAATCGAAAACGGCTGGAGGCCGAGCTCGACCAGATCCGGGTCGGCCTCGAGGGCCAGGTCGCCAAGCGCACGCTCGCACTCCAGTTCGCCAACGACGCGCTGCAGAACTCCGCGCGCTTCAACAAGGCGATCACCGACACGATTCCCGGGCGCGTCGCCTACTGGGACGCGAAACAGCGGTTCAGGTTCGCCAACCCGAGCTACGCCGCCTGGTTCGGGGCCACGCCAGAGCAGCTGCTCGGTCGCAAGATCGGCGATGTCTTCGTCAACGAGCAGATGGACGCGGTGCAGCCGCACGTCGACGCGGCGCTCGGCGGCGAGGAGCAGCACTTCGAACGCGAGCACCGTGCCGACGACGGCACGCGGTTCGTGCACCAGGTCCACTACATCCCCGAGATCGTCAACGCCGAGGTGCGCGGCGTCCTGGTGATGGCGTTCGACATCACCGACCTGAAAGACGCAGAGCGCGAGCTGCAGCTCGCCAACGACGCACTGGCCGCTTCGCGCGACGAGGCCCGGGCGGCGACGCGCGCCAAGAGCGCCTTCCTCGCCAACATGAGCCACGAGATCCGCACGCCGATGAACGCCGTGATCGGCCTGACCCGCCTGCTCGAGCGCGATGCACGCGACGGCCTGCAGCGCGACCGGCTGGGCAAGATCGGCGACGCCGCGCACCATCTGCTGAGCGTCATCAACGACATCCTCGATCTCTCGAAGGTCGAGGCCGGCAAGCTGGTGCTGGAGCGCACCGAGTTCGCGCTCGAGCCGCTGCTGACGCGTGCCGTCGACATGGTGCGGCCGAGGGCGCAGGCCAAGGGCCTGTCGCTGACGATCGAGCCCGGCGACCTGCCCCGGCGCATGCAGGGCGATGGAACGCGGCTCTCGCAGATGCTCATCAACCTGCTCTCCAATGCCGTGAAGTTCACGTCGAGCGGCAGCGTCGTCGTGCGTGGCGCGCTGCTCGGCCGCGACGGCCGGCGCCTGCATGCGCGCTTCGAGGTCCAGGACACCGGCGAAGGCGTCTCCGAGGAACGACAGGCCGCCCTCTTCAGCGCCTTCGAGCAGGCCGATGTCTCGACGACGCGGCGCTACGGCGGCACCGGTCTCGGCCTCGCCCTCACCCGCCAGCTGGCGCTGGCGATGGGCGGCGAGGCGGGCGTCTCCAGTGTCGAAGGCGCCGGCAGCACGTTCTGGTTCACGGCGATGCTCGAGACGGCGAGCGACGCCGGCGATCGGCGGCCCGCCTTCGCGACGTCGGGGCTGCGCGCCCTTCTTGTTGGCGACGCGACCGCTCCGCGGCGCGAGCTCGGCCTCCTGATCCGCTCGCTCGGCATGCAGGCCGACGAGACCCTGAACGGCGATGCCGCGCTCGAGCACGTCGAGGCCGAGATGGCGGCGCGGCGTCCCTACGACGTGCTGCTGTTCGAGTCGACCGGCACGCCGCTCGACAACCTCCGGACCATCGACGGCCTGCGCGCGCTGCTCGGCGATGGCATGCCGCCCTGCGTCCTCGTGGCCGCGCACGACGATCCGGCGACCCGGCGCCGCGACGCCGCCGCGCCGTTCGCGCACACGATGCCGCGTCCGGCCAGCGCAGCGGCGCTCGAGGACGGGCTGGCGCAGGCGATGCACGCCGAGATGCCGTCGAACGTCGGCGCGCTCGACGTGCCGGGCGAAGCGGAGTCGCTGCTGCGGCAGCGCCACGCCGGCCAGCGCATCCTGCTCGCGGAAGACAACCCCATCAACCAGGAAGTCGCCCGGGAGCTGCTGCGCATCGCCGGCCTGGCGATCGAGGCGGCGGACAACGGCGCCAGCGCGGTCGAGCTGGCGCTGTCGCGCCGCTACGACCTCATCCTGATGGACGTGCAGATGCCGACCATGGACGGCCTCGAGGCGACCCGCCGCATCCGTGCCCGGGCCGGCGCGGCGACGCCGATCATCGCCATGACCGCCAACGCCTTCGCCGAGGACCGGGCCGCCTGCCTGGAGGCCGGCATGAACGACCACGTCGCCAAGCCGGTCGATCCGGACAGGCTCTATGCGACGCTGCTGCGCTGGCTGCCGCTGCGCGCCGAGCCGCGATCCACCGCGTGATGCAGCCGACCCTGCCCAAGGAAGCCGCAGGCCGGGCCGCGTTCGGCGCGGGCAGCTGCCTGTGCGGGCGCAATCGCTACGTGCTGCGCGCGTCGCCGCTCTACGCCGGCTACTGCCACTGCTCGCAATGCCGCAAATTCAGCGGAGCCGCCTGCTCGGCATTCCTCGGCGTGAAGGCCTCCGACCTCGATACCGTCGCCGGCGATGCGGCGCTGCTCGGTTGCCACTGGAAGACGGCGACGACACGCATGCGGTTCTGCCCGCAGTGCGGCTCGAGCCTCTACGTCGAGAAACTGCAGCAGGGCATCGTCCACGTGCGGATGGGCACGCTCGACGGCCCGTCGCCGTTGCAGCCGATGGTGCACGTCTTCGTCGGCTCGAAGGCGGACTGGGTCGAGATCACGGACGACCTGCCGCAGTTCGACGGATCCGTCCCCTACGAGCTGGCCCAGCAGATCGGCGTCGATGCCGCCGACCGGCTCGGCCAGACCGTCGCCGCAGGCGATGCGGAGCTGATCGGGCAGGTGTCCGACCCGAGCCGATCCGGCTTGGTCGAGACCCGCGTGCAGGCCTTCCAGGACTGTCTCGGCAAGCTTTCCCTGACAACGCGATCGAGCACCGACGCCGGCATCAAGGTCACCGATTTCTATACCCAGGAGGCGGAGCCGCGCGTCGTCGCGAGCGTCGTCGAGGACCTGGGGCGGCCGCCGCGCTTCCTGGTGCTGCGCGAACTGGTGTCGGCGACGGTCTAGCGTTCCTCTCCGGGGCCCGGCTGCCGACCCCGCGGCAGCACGATGCTCAGGGCTGACGCTGCAGCAACCGGTTCGGCGCCAGCCATCCGAACATGCCGGCGAGCCGCGCGGCGGCACCGGGCCGCCCTGCGATCGGGGGCGCGTCGAGACGTCGAGGCGGAGCCGGCACTTGACGCACGACGCTGGCGTTGGCGCGGACCTCCGGACGGTGGACGATCCGGAGCACGGGCTCCAGCCAGTCGAGGATCGGCGCCCACTCGCGCATGTCCGCAGCGGCTTGCCACGCCGGCAGGTCGAACAGCGTCAGCCCCTGCTCGATGCACCGCACATAGGCTTGCGTCTCGCGCAGCACGCCGACGAAGGGGAGGCCGAGCGCACCCGCCCACGCCGCGAGCACCTCGGCCGACCGGGTCCGCGCGTCGATGCGCATGCCGACCGCGGCGACCTTGCACCGGCCGCTGGCCACGCGCGGCAGCGCCGCCAGCTCGGCGTGGCATTGCGCCGCCGATTCACGGTCGAAGACGGAATTGCAGACCGGCATGACGATGACGTCGGCGAAGGCGACGACGCGGGCGAGATCGAAGCCGGACAGGCCCCCCGGCGTGTCGAGGACGACATGGCGGATGCCCGCCGGCGGCCGCAGCACGCGCTTCGGATCGACCGCCCAGCCGACGATCGGCACGCCGCCCGACAGGGGCCGTGCCTGGCGCAGGCGCAGCCAGGTCTGGGTCGATTGCTGGCGATCGACGTCGCCCAGCATGACGGGCAGCCCGGCGTTGGCGTAATGCGCGGCCAGGTGCGTGGCGAGCGTGCTCTTGCCGCTCCCTCCCTTGCGATTGACGACTGCGATGACAGGCATGGTGATCGTGCCGATTGCAGCAGATCGGCACGCGGGAGAACCCCGGAACAGACCGGGGTCTCGGGGCCATTTCCATGCAGTCGTCGCTTCGGTCCAGCGTGGCTCGCGGGGCAATGGCGGGCGCGGGCAAGCGGATTGCCGAGCCAAGCGGCGCAACGCCCAACCCACCGGACTCCCATGGACGCCACCACCTCCGAACGCCCCACCGTCGCGACCCCCTCGTCCAGCCGCATGCCGATCACGCTGCACATCAACGGCGCCGAGCGCCGGGCCGACGTCGAGCCCTGGGTCACGCTGCTCGATTTCCTGCGCGAGACGGAGCATCTCACCGGCACCAAGAAGGGCTGCGACCACGGCCAGTGCGGCGCCTGCACGGTGCTGCTCGACGGCCAGCGCATCAACAGCTGCCTGAAGCTCGTCGTCGCCATCGACGGCGCCGCCGTCACCACCATCGAGGGCCTGGGCAACGGCGACCAGCTCGATCCCCTGCAGCAGGCCTTCATCGACCACGACGCCTTCCAGTGCGGCTACTGCACGCCGGGCCAGATCTGCTCGGCCCGCGCGCTGGTCGACGAAGGCAAGGCGACCACCCGCGAGGAAGTGCGCGAGCTCATGAGCGGCAACCTGTGTCGCTGCGGCGCCTACAGCAACATCGTCGACGCGGTGATGAGCGTCATCGAGCAGAAGGGAGGCGCGCGATGAACCGCTTCGCCTATGCCCGCGCCGGCGACGTGGCCGATGCCGTTCGCCACGGCGCCATCGCCAATGCGCGGTTTCTCGCCGGCGGCACCAACCTGGTCGACCTGCTGAAGGAAAACGTCGAGCGGCCGAGCACCGTCGTCGACATCAACCGGCTCGCCCTGAAGACGATCGACGCGATCGACGGCGGCGGCCTGCGGCTCGGCGCCCTGGTCACGAACGCGGCGACCGCGAGCGATCCGCGCATCGAGGCGCACTACCCGCTGCTCGCCTCGGCGATCCTGGCAGGCGCCAGCCCGCAATTGCGCAACGCCGCGACCAACGGCGGCAACCTGAACCAGCGCACCCGCTGCTACTACTTCTACGACACCGCGACGCCTTGCAACAAGCGCGAGCCGGGCACCGGCTGCAGCGCGATCGGCGGCGTCACGCGGGTGCACGCCATCCTCGGCACCAGCGAGCACTGCATCGCCACACACCCGTCCGACATGTGCGTGGCCCTGGCCGCCCTCGATGCGCAGGTGCGCGTCACCGGCCCCTCGGGCGAACGCACGATCCCTTTCGCCGAGTACCACCGGCTGCCCGGCGATGCGCCGCAGCACGACAACACCCTGGCGCCCGGCGAGCTCGTCACCGCCGTCGACCTGCCCGACGAGGACTTCAGCGGCCACTACAGCTACCTGAAGCTGCGCGACCGCCTGTCGTACGCCTTCGCGCTCGTCTCTGTCGCCGCGGCGCTCCGCATCGACGCCGACGGCCGCATCGAGGAGGCCCGGATCGCCGTCGGCGGGGTCGCCCACAAGCCGTGGCGGCTCCCGGACGCGGAAGCCGGCCTGCGTGGCCAGGCGGCATCGCTGCCTGCCTTCCGCCAGGCCGCGGCGCAGCTGACCAGCGGTGCCATCGGCCGCGGCGGCAACGATTTCAAGATCGAGCTGGCGCAGCGCGCCATCGTCCGCGCGTTGAAGCAGGCCGCCGATGGCACGCCGCAATCGCAGACCGACAAGCGCGTCGCCTGAGGAACAAGCACATGACATCCACGATTTCCCGCATCGGCGAATCCCTGAGCCGTGTCGACGGCCGCGTCAAGGTGACCGGCCAGGCGCTCTACGCCGCCGAGTACGCCGCTCCCGACCTGCTCTACGGCTGGGTCGTCTCGAGCGCGGTCGCGAAGGGCCGCATCGCGTCGATCGACGACAGCGCGGCGCGCGCCGTGCCCGGCGTGGTCGAGGTGATCACGCACGCCAACCGGCCGCACATGGCGCTGCTGCACCGAAGCTACGAGGACGAGGTGGCCGTGCCCGGCGACCACTTCCGGGTGCTGCACGACGACAGGATCATGTTCAGCGCGCAGCCGCTGGCGCTGGTGGTGGCCGACACCCTCGAAGCCGCGCGCGACGCGGCCGCGCTGGTCTCGATCCGCTACGACGCCGAGCCGCACAACACCGACTTCAAGGTGGCGCTGGCCGACAAGTTCGAGCCGAAGAAGAAGCGCAGCAATTTCCAGATGCCGAAGCCGCGCGGCGATGCGAAGCGCGCCCTCGGCGACGCCGCTGTGCGCCACTCGGGCGAATACCACATGGCGACGCACCACCACAACCCGATGGAGATGCACGCCACGACCGTGGTCTGGGAAGGCGACGGCAAGATCACCGTGCACGACAAGACGCAGGGTGCGCAGAACGTGCAGGCCTACCTCGCGTCGATCTTCAGCCTCTCGAAGGACGACGTCCGGGTGATGAACCCGTACGTGGGCGGCGCATTCGGTTCCGGGCTGCGACCGCAGTACCAGGTCGTCCTGGCGACGCTCGCGGCGACGATGCTGAAGCGCTCGGTGCGGGTCGTTCTCACGCGCCAGCAGATGTTCAGCCACGTGCACCGGCCGGAAGCGGTGCAGACCGTCTCGCTCGGCACCGACCGCGACGGCAAGCTGCAGGCGATCGTCAACGACGCGACCACCGTCACCTCCCGCTACGAGCACCACATGGAGGTCATCTGCAACTGGGGGCTGATGAACTACGCCTGCGAGAACGCCTCGGCCGAGTACACGCTCGCCAGCATCGACAGCCACACGCCGGGCGACATGCGGGCGCCCGGCGCGGCCACCGGCATGACGCTGTTCGAGATCGCGATCGACGAGATGGCTGTCGCCGCCGGCATCGATCCGCTCGCCTTCCGCCGCCTGAACTATTCCGACGTCGACGCGATGAACGACAAGCCGTTCACGTCGAAGGCCTTGCGCCAGGCCTACGACCAGGGCGCCGACCGCTTCGGCTGGGCCGGCCGGCCGGCCGCGGCGCGGGCGATGCGCGAGGGCCACGAGCTGGTCGGCTGGGGCGTGGCGACCGGGATGTGGGACGCGATGTTCGAGAAGACCTCGGCACGCGCCCGCCTGACTGCCGACGGCTCGCTCGAGATCGCCACGGCCGGCGCCGACATCGGCACCGGCACGTACACAGTGGTCACGCAGATCGCCTCGGAAACGCTCGGCGTCGGCGTCGACCGGGTCGTCGTCAAGCTGGGCGACAGCACCCTGCCCGCGTCGCCCGTGGAAGGCGGCTCGTGGATGGCCGCCTCGACCGGCGCCGCGGTGCAGCTCGCCTGCAAGGCGGTCGGCGAGAAGCTCTTCAAGGCGGCCGCGAAGATCGACGGCAAGCCGCTCGGCGACGCGAAGTTCGACGACGTGTCGTTCGGCTCGGGCAGGATCGTCGTCAGCGCCGATCCGGTGTGCTCGGTGAGCTACGCAGACGCGATCGCGGCGTCTGGCGACGACGTGATCGAAGCCGAGGAAACGGCCAAGCCAGGCGTCGGCGGCATGGTCAGCATGATGCAGAAGGCGCGCAACACGCACAGCGCGATCTTCGCGGAAGTGAAGGTCGACGAGGAGCTCGGCGTCGTGCGCATCACGCGCATCGTCGTCGCCGTCGCCGCGGGCCGGATCATCAACCCGAAGACGGCGCGCAGCCAGATCCTCGGCGGCGTCGTGATGGGCATCGGCATGGCGCTGCACGAAGAGGCCTTCACCGACCACCGGTTCGGCCGCTTCATGAACCACAGCTTGGCCGAATACCACGTGCCGGTGAATGCCGACATCGATTCGATCGAGGTGATCTTCGTCGAGGAAGTCGATCCGGAGGTCACACCGCTCGGCGTCAAGGGGCTGGGCGAGATCGGCATCGTCGGCACCGCCGCGGCGGTCGTGAACGCGATCTGGCACGCGACAGGCAAGCGGGTGCGCTCGCTGCCCGTGACGATCGACAAGCTGCTCTGAGCGCTCAGGCCGCGGCTTCCAGCGCGATGCCCGCGACGTCTTCAGCGGCCAGGCCGGCGCCCTCGCGCAGCCAGGTCGTCACCTCGCCGGCCGAGCAATGCGCCTGGATCGCGTCGCGCGCCAGGGTGTGCGCGCGGGCTTCGTTCTGCTCGCGAGCCTGGCCCTGCGCCGCATAGGCCGCGTCCGAGTAGCCGAGCAACATCACGGCCGCGGGCCAGCGCCGCTCGCGCACGGCGAGCAGCGCCAGTGCATCGCACACGTACATCAGGAACATGAAGCCGAGCGCGCGCGTCCTGGCGATCGTCTCGACGGCGGTCTCCCGTGCCTCGAGGTCGCTGCCCTGCTCGAGCAGGGAGTGCAGGAGGTTGCCGAGGATGACGATGCGGGTCGAGGCTTCGTGCCGGCCCAGGCGTGCCAGCATTGCACGGTTCAGTCGCGATGCTTCCTCCGGGTCGCCGGCGATCAGCGCCAGATCGGCGAGATTGCCGAGCGCGGCGTTGGCGTCGCGTTGCGAGCCGCAGGCCGTGGCCAGTTCGAGGCGCGACCGGGTGGCGGCGCTGGCGGTCTCGAGATCGCCGGCGGCAAGCGCCAAGTTGGCTTCGATCTTGCGGCCGAACAGGCGCACCGATGCCGGCCAGCGCGGATCCTCGATGCGCTTCATCTCGGCCAGCGCGTCGTTCGGCTCCGGCCCCGATCCGAGCGATCCCGAATAGCTGAAGGCCAGGTGGGCCAGCGCCAGGTAGCGGCCGCGCGCATCGCCGACCTCCGCATAGAGCTCGGCGGCGCGTTGCGCGGCGGGCCTGCCCCCGGCGTGGGACAGATCTCCCGACATCTGCGCCATGCTTTCGCGCAGGCGGGCCTCGAGGGCGGCCGGCGTCGAGGCATCGACCAGCATGCTGGCTGCCTGGCAGCGCCTCAGTGCTTCGGGGTGCAGCGACAGGCAGCGGGAGAGGCGCGCCGAATCGGCCGCCATGGCGATCGCGGCGCCGGCGTCGTGCTGCAGCGCGTCGTCGAAGGCGGCGCGCAGGTTGTCGAGATCGGCCTCGTAGAGCTCGACGTACGCGACTTCCGGCATCGTCCACGAGGCGTCCCAGGCCATCCGGAAGTGGTCGCGCAAAGCCGTGGCGTGGCGCCGTCGCGTGGCGGCGGACTCGCCCGATTCGGCGAGCTTGGCCAGTGCGAACAGCCTGCCCGTCTCGAGCAACCGGTAGCGCGGCGTCTCTGCGGTGTCGACCGAGACGAGCGAGCGGTCGACCAGTTCCGCCAGGACGTCGATGGCGCCGACTTCGTCCAGCCCGGGCACCCGGATCACGTGGGTCGCCATGTCGAGCGTGAAGCTGCCCGTGAACACGCCGAGCTGTCGAAACGCCGCCTGCTGGTCGCCGGTCAGCAGGCTGTGGCTCCAGGCCATGGCCGCGCCGAGCGTCTGCTGCCGCGACGGCGTCGCACGGCTGTCGGAGCGGAGCAGCCGGAAGCGTTCGTCGAGACGCTCGGCGACGCCGCGGACGCCGAGAAGCGGGCAGCGCGCCGCCGCCAGCTCGATGGCCAGGGCGATGCCGTCGAGGCGGCGACAGATGTCGAGCACGGCAGCGAGGTTGTCGTCGTCGACGCAGGCGCGCCGATCGGCGGCGCGCAGCCGGTCGTCGAACAGGGCGACGGCGCCGTAGGTCAGCGCATCGGCGACGCCGGCCACCGGCTGGCCTTCCGGCACGTCGAGGCCGCGCAGGCGGAACACGCGCTCCTGCGCGAGCCGCAACGGCACCTGGCTGGTGACGAGCACGCGCAGCTTCGGCGCGCCGCCCACGAGCGCCCCGGCGAGCGCAGCGACCGCGTCGACCAGATGCTCGGCGTTGTCGAGCAGGATCAGGGCCTCGAGCGGCCGCACGGCCGCCAGCAGCGCCGGCAAGGCATCGTCGCTGGCGCTGACGGGCAGCTTCAGCGCGCCGGCCACGGCGCCCACGAGGAGCAGCGGATCGGCGATGGCCGCGAGCTCGACGGTGGCGACGCCGTCGGCGAAGTGCGTGCGCCGATCCCACAGGGCCGCGGCGGCCAGTCGGGTCTTGCCGATGCCGCCCGCGCCGGTGATCGTGACCACGCGGTGGTCGGCGAGCAATGCGTGGAGCGCGACGCTGTCGTGCTGCCGGCCGAGCAGCGGCAGCGGCTGGACGCCGGCGGGCGATGGCGTCGGGGACGTCGCCGCGCCGGCGCCCGCCGGCTCCATGCGCGGCAGCGTCAGCCGGTAGCCGCGTCCCGGCACGGTGCCGATCGCGCCCGCGCCGAGCACCTTGCGCAGCGCCGACACGTGGACATGCAGGTTCGCCTCCTCGACGATCGTCTTGCCCCAGACGGCGTCGAGCAGGCTGTCCTTGGTGACCAGGCTGCCGGGGTTCTCGAGCAGGACGAGCAGCAGGTCGAAGGCACGACCGCCGAGGCTGGCGGGCTGGTGATCGACACGCACGGTGCGCTGGACGGCGTCGACCTCGATCGCGCCGAATTGATAGGTTCTCTGCATGCGCTCGGCGGGGTGCGAAGGGCGATTCGCGCGGCTTCGGGAAGAGAGCGGCCCTTGGCCGAGAATATCCCGGAAGCGCGAGCCCAGGCGCAGGCCCGACGAAGCGGAGACGACAGACCGATGACCGAACACACGAATGGCCCGACACGGCCGCGCATGACACTGCACCGCCTGCGCGCCATGCATGCGGCCGGCGAGAAGATCGTCATGCTGACCGCCTACGACGCGAGCTTCGCGCGGCTGGCCGACGCGTGCGGCGTCGACACGATCCTGGTCGGCGACTCGCTCGGCATGGTCATGCAGGGGCACGACAGCACGGTGCCTGTGTCGCTCGACGAGATGGTCTACCACACCCAATGCGTGGCGCGCGGCAGCGACGCGGCATGGATCGTCGGCGACCTGCCGTTCGGCAGCTACCAGGCCTCCGCCGAGCAGGCACTGCACAGTGCCGTGCGGCTGATGCAGGCGGGCGCCCACATGGTCAAGCTGGAAGGCGGCGGCTGGACGACGTCGATCGTGCGGTTCCTGGTCGAGCGCGGCATCCCCGTGTGCGGACATCTCGGGTTGACGCCGCAATCGGTGCACGCGCTCGGCGGCTACCGCGTCCAGGGCCGGGACGCGCACAGCGCCGAGATCCTGAAGCGGCACGCCGTCGAGCTGGCCGACGCCGGCATGGCGATGCTGGTCGTCGAGGCGATGCCGAGCGCGCTCGCCGCCGAGCTGGCCGCCGCCCTGTCGGTGCCGGTCGTCGGCATCGGCGCCGGTCCGCATCTCGGCGGCCAGGTGCTGGTGCTGCAGGACATGCTCGGCATCACGCGCGGCAAGGTGCCGCGCTTCGTGCGCGACTTCATGGCCGAAGGCGGCTCGATCGAATCCGGGATCCTGCGCTACGTCGAGGCGGTGCGCGCGGGCAGCTTCCCGGCCGAGCCGACCCACACGTACTGAGCACCGGAGGAGCGGGCATGCAGGTCGTCAGCACGATCGCCGCGCTGCGCGAGCGCCTCGCCGGCGTCGGCCCGGTCGCCCTGGTGCCGACGATGGGCAATCTGCACGACGGCCATCTCGCGCTGGTCGCCCGCGCGAAGGCCAGCGGCGCGACGGTCGTGGCCAGCGTCTTCGTCAACCGCCTGCAGTTCGCGCCGCACGAGGACTTCGACACCTATCCACGCACGTTCGAGCGCGACCGCGCCCTGCTCGAGGCCCACGGCTGCGATGTCGTCTTCGCCCCGCCCGAGCGCGAGCTCTATCCGGAGCCGCAGACCTTCAAGGTGCATCCCGACACGGCGCTGGCGGACGTGCTCGAAGGCCACTTCCGGCCCGGCTTCTTCATCGGCGTCTGCACGGTCGTGATGAAGCTGTTCTGCTGCGTCCAGCCGAGCGCGGCTTATTTCGGCAAGAAGGACTACCAGCAGCTGCTCGTGATCCGGCGCATGGTCGAGCAGTTCGCGATGCCGATCGGGATCGTGCCGTGCGAGACATCGCGCGCCGACGACGGGCTGGCCCTGTCGTCGCGCAACGGCTACCTCAGCGGGGCGGAGCGGGCGCGGGCCGTCGAGCTCGCGCGGACTTTGCGCGCGGCGGCGGCGGCGGCCCGGGAGGCGGACGCCGCGGGCCGCGACGACCGCGCGGCGATCGAAGCGGCAGCGCTGGCCTCGCTCGTCGCCGGCGGCTGGGCGCCGGACTACGTCGCGATCCGGCGCCGCGCCGATCTCGGCCTGCCGACGCGCGGCGATGCCACCGTCGTGCTTGCCGCCGCGCGGCTCGGAACGACGCGGCTGATCGACAACCTCGAGATCGATCCGGGCTGAGGCGGCTCAGGCCGGCGGCGTCGGCGAAAGCAGCGCCGCCTCGACGATCACGTCGACACCGTCGCGCGGCGTGATCGTGACGGCCGGGATCGCCTCGCCGGCACGCCAGCGGGTGACCGCGTCGCGCTTGTCGTCGCCGCTCACCAGGAAGATCACCTCGGCCGCCCGGCTCAGGCGATGTGCGCTCAGCGAGACACGCTCGGGCGGCGGCTTGGGCGAATCGAAGACCGGCAGCGCGTCGGCTGCGCTGGCGCCCCGGCCGGGATCCTGGCCGGGGAAGAGGCTGGCGGTGTGGCCGTCCTCGCCGATCCCGAGCAGCACGAGATCGAAGTCGCCGAGCGGTCCGAGCAGCGCCACATAGCGCGCCGCGGCCTCGACCGGGCCGAGCTCTGCCGGCATCGGATGCACCTGCTCCGGTGGAATCGCCACGTGGTCGAGCCAGGCGATCGACGCCATCCGCGAATTGCGCGCTGCGTCGTCGGCAGGCGAACACCGTTCATCGCCGTAGTAGACGTGCCAGGCCGCCCAGTCGGCGGTCGACGTGCGCAGCAACTCGTAGACCCCGCGCGGCGTGTTGCCGCCGGCGAGCACGACGACGAACCGGCCGCGGGCCCGGATCGCCAGGTCGGCGGACGCGAGGATGCGGGCCGCGGCGACCTGGCGCATGGCGTCGCTGTCGGCCACCGGATGCCAGCGGCATCGTTGTGTCGGGAGGGGATCGGGCATCGCGTCGATTCGGAGCGTATCGTGGGACAGATCCTACGGCGCGATCGCACCTTTCCTGCTGGCAGGGTGACCGGGCCGGTTCCACGATCCTTGCTCGGCGGGCGACTGCGCTCCGCCGACTCGACGACACTCGTCCTCGCTCGGCCCCCACCACCTACATGCCTCACGTCGCCCTGCTTTCCAACGGGAAGTACCACGTGATGCTGACCGACCAAGGCGCCGGCTACAGCCGCTGGGACGGCTTGGCGGTGACACGCTGGCGGGACGATTCAGTCCTGGACCGATCGGGCACAGCGCTGTGGCTTCGCGATGAAACAGGCGAGGCCTGGTCTGCCACGGCACGGTCCATGGTGCCGACGGCTGTCGGCGCATCGCGGGCCGATTCGACGATCGTTCCGTTCGTGCGCAGCGATCACGGGATCGAGACGCGTCTCGACGTCGTCGTCTGCGCCGACGCGGACATGGAGCTGCGCCGGCTGCACGTCGTCAATCGCTCGGCGACACGTCGAAGCCTCTGCGTCACCAGCCACGCCGAGATCGTGCTGTCGCCGCCCGCCACCGATTCCGCGCACCCGGCGTTCAGCAAGCTGTTCGTCGAGACGGAGTTCCACGCCGGCCTCGGCGCCGTGCTGGCGACGCGGCGGCCGAGCACGCCGAAGGACAAGCTGGCCTGGCTCTTCCACACGGCGGTGCTGCACGGCAACGACGTCGCGATCTCGTTCGAGACCGACCGCACGCGCTTCATCGGCCGCGGCCGCAGCGTCGCCGAGCCGGCCGCGATGCTGCATGGCCGGCCGCTGGACGGGCGCGCCGGGCCGGTGCTCGATGCGATCGCAGCGCTCCGCGTGCCGTTCGTGCTCGAACCGGGAGCCTCCTGCACGATCGACTTCTTCACCGGTGCCGCGGGTTCGCGCGACGGCGTCGTCGCGCTGGCGAGACGGGCCCGCGCTGCTGGCGGGGGCGACGCCATGCTGGCAGGTGCAGGCGCGTACCGCGCCGATCTGTTGGCACGGATCGGCGCTGCGCCGGCCGACGGCGATCTCTACGAGCGGCTCGCCGCGCCGGTCCTCTACGCCTCGCCGACGCTCCGGGGCGACGCCGCCCGGATCACCGGAAACACGCGCGGTCAATCGGGCCTCTGGGGCTTCGGCATCTCTGGCGACGTGCCCGTGCTGCTGCTTCGGCTGGCCGACCCGCAGCACCTCGATCTCCTGCAACAGATGGTCCGGGCCCAGGCGTTCTGGAAGGCGCACAGCATCGCCACCGAGATGATGATCGTCACCGGCTCGGGGAACGGTGCGGATCCGGCCCTGCTCGACCAGGTGCGGCGGGCGCTCGCCGACGGCCCGGGCGCGGCCGGCATCGACAAGCCCGGCGGCATCGTCGTGCGGGACGGCGCGTCGCTCGACGACGGTGACCTGGCACTGCTGCAGAGCGTGGCGCGCATCGTCGTCGACGGCGGGGCCGGCAGCCTCGCCGAGCAACTCGCACGCGGCGAGGCCCGCACGGCGACGGGCGGTCCGGCGCATGCCGATGCACCGCAGGGTCGGCCGCGGCCGGCGACGCGGCCTGCAACGACACCCGCATCGGCAACGGCGGGCGACGCGACGTCGGCTGCGACGACGACGTCGCTGTTCGCCTTCAACGGCCACGGCGGCTTCTCCGACGATCGCCGCGAGTACGTGATGACCGTGTCGGCCGATCGCATGACGCCGGCGCCGTGGACCAACGTCATCGCCAACCCCGATTTCGGCACGCTGGTGTCGGAGAGCGGCAGCGCCAGCACCTGGAGCGAGAACGCCCACGAGCTGCGCCTGACGCCCTGGTCGAACGATCCGGTGACCGACCCGTGCACCGAGGCGCTCTACATCCGGGACGAGGCGACCGGCCGGTTCTGGTCGCCGACGCTGCAGCCGACCCGCAGCGCCCTTCCCTATGTCGTGCGGCACGGCTTCGGCTACAGCAGCTTCGCGCACGAGGAGGACGGGATTGCGTCGACGCTGCGCATCCACGTCGCGATCGATGCGCCGGTCAAGTTCTCGACCCTGACGCTGCGCAACCGGTCGGGCGAGGTGCGCCGGCTCAGCGTCACCGGCTACGTCGAATGGGTGCTGGGCGACGAGCGCGCGAAGACGATGATGCAGATCGTCACCACGCGCGACGACGCCACCGGAGCGCTGTTCGCACGCAACGCCTACAACACCGACTTCGCGGGCCGGACCGCCTTCTTCGATGTCGACGGCGCCGAGCGCAGCAGCTGCGGCGACCGTGGCGATTTCTTCGGCCCCGGCGGATCGCTGGCCGCGCCGCGAGCGCTCACGGACGACACGACCGCGCTGTCGGGCCGTGTCGGCGCCGGGCTCGACCCGTGCGCCGCCCTGCGTGTCGTCCTCGAGATTCCCGCCGGCGAAGAGCGGACGGTGGTGTTCCGCCTCGGCGCCGGCAAGAGCGTCGACGAGGCCCGCGAGCTGGTCCGGCGTTGGCGCGGTG
>CAZZVH010000003.1:0-25968 GCA_964657365.1 uncultured Burkholderiaceae bacterium | reverse complement strand
GATCGGCGGCGTAGCAGCCGCAGGCGGCGGCTTCCAGGCCGGAGCGGTCGAGCACGGTCATCTCGCCGCGCCGATATTCGATCACCTTCGCGTTCTGCAGGGCCCCGGCAGCCTGGGTGATTCCCACGCGCCGGACACCGAGCGCAGCGGCCAGGTCTTCGTGCGTGACGCGAAACGACGGGCCGTGCGCGCGGTCCTGGCTCATCAGCAGCCAGCGCGCGAGACGGGGCCCGATCTCGTGAAAGCGCAGACATGCCGCCGAAGTCGCGAGCTGGTCCATCAACACGTCGACATAGCGCAGCAATTCGCGGCGCAGCGCAGCGCTGCGATTCAGCTCGCCGCGAAAGGGCCGCCCGGCGATCCGCCAGGCCGACCCTTCGGCCTGCACCTTCGCGCGCAGCCTGACCTCTGCAGCGCCGAGCAGCAGCTGCACGCCGACCAGCCCCTCGCGCCCGACCATGCCGACGTCGAGCGCCGGCCGCCCTTCCTGGACGGTCACGAGCGTCACGATCGCATCGATCGGGAAGAACGCATGGCGGGTCGTCTGGCCCGGTTCGCAGAGGATGTCGCCCCGCGACAGCGGAACACGGACGCACATGGCCAGCAGGCGCAGCCGATCCGAACGCGGCAGGCGCTCGATCAGACGATTCTCGACATCGGCCAGTGGGACAGTGCTCTCCTGCCGCGCGTTGGTGCGGCGAAACAGTCTCATCGGGCCGGACGGTGCTGACTGTGTGCCAGCCCACACAAGGCGAAAAGAGTTGTTTGCACGGGAGGGTCTGGCGGCGTACGCGGCGATTCGCCTCCAGACGCGCAGGATCACCGATCTGCGACGCGCACGGCCCCGAAATCGGCGCATAGTGCAGGCCGTCCTCACCGAGGCGCGTAACGGTATCCCCCTGGCTTGCGGGCCATGTCGTTCCCGACGAACACACAGCACTGGTCCTGGATTCGGCCTGAGCGGTTCATCAGGACGGGCATGCGATGCGACAGAAGAAGACGGGGGTCCCGCTCGGGGACCGCGGGCGGCGCCAGGTGCTGTCCGACGGCCGCCTCATGAAGTTGCTCCTGGAAGCCCAGGGGCGGGTCGATGGCCTCCGGACCCTCAGCAGGTTTTCCGTCATGAACACGTTCACCGACGAGACGTTCGACGCGACGATGCCGACCCTGCTCGCGCTCGCGCGCTCGACGCTGACCCAGTTGACGGGCGAGCTCGCCAAGCGTTTGCGGCACAGGAACTAGCCCGGTCCGGGCCGGCTTGTCGTCTCCCCGAGCCCCGTCGTGACCTACCTCGCATCGCGCTACGACGCGTCGCTCGTGACGCTGTCGATCTGCATCGCGACGTTCGCGTCGTACGTCGCCCTCGATCTCGCCAAGCGCATGCGCGGCGGCGATGGCCACGGAACGACCGCGTGGGCCTGGTGGACCGGCGGTTCGGTCGCGCTCGGCACCGGCATCTGGTCGATGCACTTCGTCGGCATGCTGGCGTTCTCGATTCCGGTCGCCATCGGCTACACGCCCTTCCTGACGGCCGTCTCCTGGTGCGCCGCCGTCGGCGCGTCGGCCGTGGCGCTCGGCGTCGCGAGCCAGCCATCGCTGGGCTGGACCCGCCTCTCGATCGGCTCGGCCGTGATGGGCCTCGGCATCTTCGCGATGCACTACACCGGCATGGCGGCGATCGACATCGCACCGCCGATCGCGTGGAACCCGATGCTCGTCGTCCTGTCGCTCGTGATCGCGGTCGTCGCGTCGGCGAGCGCCTTGCAGATCTTCTTCTGGTTGCGCAAGGCCGCTGGCGGCAAGGGGCTGGCCTACCAGCTGCTGGCTGCCGTCGCGATGGGGCTGGCAATCAGCGGCATGCACTACACCGGCATGGCCGCGGCATCGTTCGCCTCGGGCTCCGTCTGCTCCAGCGCCGGCGCAGTGGGTGGCGCCATGCTGAACACGCTGGCGGCTTCCTCGGCCTTCCTGCTCCTGACGATCGCGCTGATCACGTCCACCGTCGATGCGCGCATGCAGTCGCGCACTGCCCTCCTGGCAGCCTCGTTGCAGAGCGCCAATGCCGCGCTGGCCCGCGAACACGAGCGCTTCCGCGCGCTGACGACGCTTTCGTCGGACTGGTTCTGGGAGCAGGACCTGCAGTTCCGGAACACGCTGCTGGTCAACAGCATTGCCTTGCCTTCCGGCCTGTCTCGCGACAGCTACCTCGGCAAGACGGTGTTCGAGCTGGGCTGGAAGCCGGTCGACGAGGCGGGATGGCAACGAATCCGGGAAGGCGTCGAACGCCGGGACGTGTTCCACGATTGGGAGCTCCAGCGCGCCGACGACCAGGGCCGCCTGCATTTCATCAGCAACAGCGGCGCGCCGCTGTACGACGATGACGGCGCCTTCGTCGGCTACCGCGGCGTGGGGCGCGACATCACGCAGCGCAAGCATCTGGAGCGTCGGGAGGAACTGCGACACCGCGTCACGCGGCTGCTGGCCGACGCGGAGATCGTCGAGGAGGTTCCCGCGCTCGTCATCGCCGAGATCTGCAGAAGCTGCCATTGGCAAGGCGGCAGTTTCTTGCCCGCCGAGCAGGCTGCGGGCGTGTTCGTCGAGCAGTTCTGGGCCTCGGACGAGGCCGACGCGACGTTTCGCCGGTTGTCGGGCGTCGCGCTGCCGGCCGATCGGGCCGCGCTCGCGTCGGCCGACGGCCTCGCGGGCAGCTTCCACTGCCCGGTCGGCAGCGGCAGCCATGTTCTCGGCAGCTTCGAATTCCGGTTTCGATCGTCGACCGACACCGCCGCGTTCTTCTTCGACACCGTCCGCGGCCTGGCGCTGCAGACGGCCGACGCGATGGCGAGAGCCAGGGCCGAAAGCGAATTGCGCACGGAGCGCGAGCTCCTCGCCGAGCGCGTCGTCGAGCGAACCAGCGAGCTGACGCAGGCGAACATCGAGCTTCGCGCCGCGACGCTGGGCGCCGAAGCGGCGAGCCGCGCGAAGTCTGCGTTCCTCGCCACCATGAGCCACGAGATCAGGACGCCGATGAACGGTGTCGTCGGCATGATCGAAGTGCTCTCTCGGAGCGACCTGTCGGCATCCCAGGACGACGCCGTCCGGACCATCCGCGCCTCGGCCTTCGTGCTGCTGTCGTTGATCGACGACATCCTCGATTTCTCGAAGATCGAGTCGGGACATCTCGCCCTGCAGCGGGAAGCCGTCTCCCTGACGACGACGGTCGAAAGCGTCTTCGCGTCGATCACGGCCGGCATGGCCGCGGGCGCTCTCGACCTTCGGCTCGCCAAGGCGCCCGGCGTTCACGACGTCGTCTGGACCGACGCCGGACGATTGCGTCAGATCCTCGAGATCCTGGTCGGCAACGCGGCGAAGTTCAAGGCGCTGCGGCCCGGCGTGCGCGGCACGGTGACGGTCAGCATCGACCGGCGTGTCGACGGAGCGGAAGGGATCGTCCTGGCCGTCGCCGACAACGGCATCGGCATGGAGGCGTCGACGCTGCCGCAACTGTTCCAGCCCTTCATGCAGGCCGAGGCATCGACGACGCGCAAGTTCGGTGGCACGGGGCTCGGGCTGGCGCTCTGCGGGCGGCTGGTGGCGCTGATGGGCGGCGAGGTCTCGGTGCGGAGCGAGATCGGCGTCGGCTCGACGTTCACGGTCGTGCTGCCTCTCGAGCCGTTCGCCGCCGAGCCGGATGCCGCGCGTCGCGACACGACCATCGCAGGCACACGGCCCGGCCTGCATCCGGCCACGTCGGACAGGGCCGGCTCGCCGCTGGATCCTCGACTCATCCTCGTCGCGGAAGACGACGCCATCAACCGGAAGGTGGTGCTGATGCAGCTCGATCTGCTCGGCTACCCGGCCGATGTCGCGTGCGACGGCGCGGAAGCGTTGCGCCTGTGGCGGTCCGGCCGGCACGCGCTCGTCCTGACCGACCTGCACATGCCCGAGCTCGACGGCTACGGGCTGGCGCGCGCCATTCGAGAAGCCGAGGCGCTCGCCGGTTCTGCGGACGAGCCCCACAAGCCGAAGACGCCGATCCTGGCCTTGACGGCGAATGCCCAGCGCGACGAAGCGAGCCGCGCGAAGGAGGCCGGCATGGACGGTTTCCTGACGAAGCCGGTGCAGCTGGCCACGCTCGGAGCGGCACTCGCTGCATGGCTCCCCGCGCCGCCGATGGCGAAGCCGTCGACCGGCAGCGTCGCTGCGACCCCGGACGCACGCAAGACAGCGCGACCGGTCGACGTCTCCGTCCTGAAGGGTCTGGTCGGCGACGACGACGCCGTCGTCGCCGAGTTCCTCTCCGACTTCCTGCTGGCGGCCCGGCGACAGTCGGCCGAGATCATCGACTCGTGCGCCGCCCTCGAGCACCGGGCGCTGGCCGTCGCGGCCCACAAGCTCAAGGCATCGTCGCGGTCGGTCGGCGCGCTCGCGCTGGGCGACCTCTGCTCCGCGCTCGAACAGGCAGCCCAGGCCAGCGACCGTGCCGTCGTCCTCGAACAATGCGCGCGTTTCCGCGAGGAGATGTCGGCGGTCGACGACTGCATCGTCGGCCAGCTCGCGGCCAACACCTTCTGACCCGCCGAGCGCGGCGCGCTCTCAGGCGAGGATTCGCTTGAGCTTGGCCAGGACCGAGTCGCGCGTGAATGGCTTGACGATGAAGTCGGCCGCGCCGACCGCCTTGCTGCGTTCGATCGCTTCGCGGGTCGCCTCGCCGGTCAGCATGAGGACCGGTATCTGGGCGAACATCGGGCTTCCCTTGATCCAGGTCGTCAGCGTGAGCCCGTCCATCCCGGGAAGGTTGATGTCCATCAGGATGGCGACCGGGCGCAGGCGGCGCAGGACGTCGAAGACCGCCTTCGCGTCCGCCGCGAACTCGACGTCGAAGGCCTGGTGCTCCAGCGCCTTGCCGATCAGCTTCGACGCGAAGGCATCGTCGTCGACCACGAGCACCACGGGGCGGCCGGTCGACACGGTCTGCGCAAGCGCCTGCAGGCCGGACACGTGCGGCGCCACCTCCGAGCGAAAGCCGGACATCCACGCCGCCATCTGCTCGAGCCCGGGTGGGGCGATGGCGGCGACATGGCCCTCGCCGGCGGCGAGCTGCCGATGCACGACAGCTCCCAGCGTGCTGGCACTGATCGCGTGGGATTCGAGTTCCTGGATCCGGGCGAGCTGGCCACGGGATGCCTCGAGCTGGCGGAATGCGTTCCACACCGCCATCACGAGCCGATGCCCGTCGTGCGGTTGCGGCCAGTACAGCACGTAGTCGTCGTAGTGGTTCTTCTTGCAGAGCGCGAACGCGAGATCGACGTCGCCGGGGCCGCACAGGACGACATGCCGATGCGGCAGGGACTGCGCCACCTTGCTGAAGCGAAGCAGGCCGAGGCAGTAGTCCTGCGATTTCTTCACCGTGTCGAAGGCGAGGACCACGACATCCGGACGGACGCGTTCGAAGTCCGCCACCGATTCGGCATCGCGCACGCTGACCTCGACGTGCTCGAACTCGTCGCCGAGGAGACGCTGGACATGCGTCGCGTCGGCCGTCCTGTCGGAGGCGACCAGAACCCTGGCGCTCGCCGGTGACGGGCTCACGCCGCCGGGTCTCGCTGCAGAACGTGCCCGAGCGATCGGAAGGAAGGTTGGCCGGTCGAATCCATGGAGCGGACACGGTACTCCGTTCACTTGCCGGACGACGTACTTTATGTGTGGGCGATTCGATGACTGCGTGGGCTTGCGCACAGACGCGGCGACACGGAGTCGTGAGGATCCGGGACGGATCGAGGCGGAGCTTGCAATGGACGAACACACGGAACCCTATGCCCACGAGTACCTCGAGGGCCGCCAGTCGGGCCTGGCCGGCACCGAGCGCGACTCGAACCCCTACTTCACGAGGGCCAGCGATGCCGCCGGCGTTCCCGAGCCGCACGACGTCTGGCAGTCCAAGTACGACATCTGGCGCCAGGGCTGGATGGAAGGCCATGCGCTGGCGAACAGGCCGGCCACATGAACCTGGGTGATCCGAAGCTCGGCAACGACACCGCCTCCATCGACAGCGTCGGCGACGACAACCGGCGCGAGGCGTTGCGCAAGACGTCGGCGCTGCAGAGTGCGATCTTCAACAGCGCGAACTTCTCCAGCATCGCCACCGACGCGCACGGCGTCATCCAGATCTTCAACGTCGGTGCCGAACGGATGCTCGGCTATGCGGCTGCCGAGGTGGTCGACAGGATCACGCCCGCCGACATCTCCGATCCGGCAGAGGTGGTCGACCGCGCCGCGGCCTTGAGCATCGAGCTGGGCGCCAGGATCAAGCCCGGCTTCGAGGCGCTCGTCTTCAAGGCCTCGCGCGGCATCGAGGACATCTACGAGCTCACCTATATCCGCAAGGACGGCAGCCGGCTCCCCGCCGTGGTGTCGGTGACGGCGCTCAGGGACTCGCGCGACGACATCATCGGCTACCTGCTGATCGGCACCGACAACACGGCCCGGCGGCAGGCCGACGACGCCCTGCGCGAGCACGACGCGCTGCTGCGGACGATCCACCTGCACTCGATCGTCTCGGTGGCCGACCGGGCCGGCCTCATCGTCGACGTCAACGAGGGCTTCTGCAGGATCTCCGGCTACAGCCGCGACGAGCTGCTCGGGCAGACGCACCGCATCGTCAATTCCGGTGTCCAGGATGCCGCGTTCTGGACCCGCATGTGGCGGACCATCGCCAGCGGCCAGCCGTGGCGCGGCGAGATCTGCAACCGCACCAAGGGTGGCGAGCTGTACTGGGTCGACAGCATCATCGCGCCCTTCCTGGACGGCGGCGGGCAGACCAAGAAGTACATCTCGATCCGCACCGACGTCACCGCCCGCAAGCAGGCGGAAGAAGCACGCCGGGGGATGAACGCCGAGCTCGAGCGCGCCAAGCTGGCGGCGGAACAGGCGAACCTCGCGAAGTCGGATTTCCTCTCCAGCATGAGCCACGAGCTGCGCTCGCCGCTCAACGCCATCCTGGGCTTCGCGCAGCTGATCGAGTCGGGAACGCCGACGCCGACGCCCGGCCAGAAGGAAAGCATCGACCAGATCCTGCAGGCCGGCTGGTACCTGCTCGAGCTGATCAACGAGATCCTCGATCTGTCGCTGATCGAATCGGGAAAGGTGTCGCTGTCGCTCGAATCCCTGTCGCTCGCCGACGTGCTCGACGATTGCCACGCCATGGTCGAGCCGCAGGCGAGGAAGAAAGGCATCCGGATGCGCTTTCCCGCCTTCGCGAGCCCGTGCCACGTCAAGGCCGACCGGACGCGCGTCAAGCAGATCTTCGTCAACCTGCTGTCCAACGCGATCAAGTACAACCGCGCCGGCGGCGAGGTCGAGGTGAGCTGCGAGGCGACTTCGCGAACGCGGACGCGCATCCGCTTCCGGGACACCGGCGCCGGCCTGCCTGCCGACAAGCTGGCGCAGCTGTTCCAGCCGTTCAATCGTCTGGGGCGCGAGACCGGCGCCGAGGAAGGAACCGGCATCGGACTGGTGGTGAGCAAGCGGCTCGCCGAGCTCATGGGCGGCGAGATCGGCGTCGAGAGCACGGTCGGCGTCGGCAGCGTGTTCTGGGTCGAGTTCGACGCGACCGCGGAGCTCGCCGAAGAGCTCCCGGAATGGTCGGCGTCCCAAGCGGCGCCGCTTCGTCACGATGCCAGACGCTACACGGTGCTCTGCATCGAGGACAACCCGGCCAACCTGATGCTGATCGAGAAGCTGATGGCCCGCCGCCCCGACATCCGGCTCCTCACCGCCGGCAACGGCAGCCGCGGCATCGAGATCGCACGAACCGAACTGCCGTCGCTGATCCTGATGGACATCAACCTTCCGGGCATCAGCGGCATCCAGGCGCTGAAGATCCTCGCGGCGCTACCCGGGACGGCGTCGATCCCGGTCATCGCGCTCAGTGCGAACGCCATGCCCAGGGATGTCGAGAAGGGCATGGAGGCAGGCTTCCTGCGCTACCTCACGAAGCCGATCAAGGTCGCCGAATTCATGGAAACGCTGGACAGCGTCCTGCAGCTGGCCATCCCCGACATCGCGACCGAAGTCGCCGCAACCCACACCGGAGCCAGCACGTGAACCTTCCCCTCGCCGGCAGCGCGACCGCCAACATCCTGATCGTCGACGACCAGGCAGCCAACGTGAAGCTGCTCGAGCGGCTGCTGGCCGATGCCGGCTACACCAGCGTCACCTCGACGATGGATCCGACCGAGGTGGCCGAGCTCCATCTCGCGAACGGCTACGACCTCATCCTGCTCGACCTGCAGATGCCCGAGATGGACGGCTTCGAGGTGATGGCGCGACTGCGCGAAGGCGCCCCGGAAGCCTATCTGCCCGTCATCGTGCTGACGGCGCAGCCGGCGCACAAGCTGAGCGCCCTGCAGGCGGGAGCCCGCGACTTCATCAGCAAGCCGTTCGATCTGCTCGAGGTCAAGACGCGCATCCAGAACATGCTCGAGGTCCAGCTCCTGTACCGGCGGCTCGAGAGCTACAACGAGGTGCTCGAGCACACGGTGCGCGAGCGCACGGCCGAGCTGCGCGAGAGCGAGCTCCGCTTTCGCCGCCTGACCGAGCTGGCCTCCGACTGGTACTGGGAACAGAACGCGGCCGGCAGCTTCACGCAGGTCTCCGGACCCGTCTTCGACATGATCGGCCTCGGCATGTCGGCCTTCCTCGGCGACAACGCGGGCGGCAGCGCCAGCGGGCAGGCCGGCGCGCAGGCGGCGGGGTGGAACGAAACGGAGCGGGCGTCGTTGCAGGCCAGGATCGCTGCCCGCGAACCCTTCCTGGACTTCGCGTTCAGCCGCGTCAACGGCGACGGCACGCGACAGAAGTTTCGCGTCAGCGGTGAGCCGATGTTCAACGAGGCGTGCCGGTTCACCGGCTACCGCGGCATCGGCGTCGAGGTTCACGACACGGCCGATGCCGCCCTCCAGGGCGGTTCCTAGCCGTGGTCGCCCTTCACGCGCCGCAACAGAACCATCTGCTCGCGGCGCTGCCCGTGGCGGCGTCGGCATCCTGGGTCGATCGCCTGCAGCTCGTGCCGCTGCGGCTGGGCGACATGCTCTACGAGCCAGGCAGCCAGTTGCAGCACGTGTATTTCCCGACGACGGCCGTCGTGTCGCTGCACTACGTGATGGAGTCCGGCCACTCGTCGGAGATGTCGAGCGTCGGCAACGAAGGGCTCGTCGGCGTGTCGCTCTTCATGGGCGGCGACAGCACGCCGAGCTCCGCGGTGGTGAACACCGCCGGCCACGCCTACCGCATGGACCGGCAGCTCCTCAAACAGGAATTCGATCGCGCCGGATCGCTCCAGCATCTCTTCCTGCGCTACACCCAGTCGTTGATGACGCAGCTGGCGCAGATGGCCGCGTGCAACCGCCACCACTCCATCGAGCAGCAGCTCTGCCGCTGGCTGCTGCTGACGATCGATCGCATTCCGGAAGACGAGCTGGTCGTGACCCAGGAGCTGATCGCGAGCCTGCTCGGCGTGCGTCGCGAGGGCATCACGCAAGCCGCGGGGAAGCTGCAGCAGGCGGGCTACATCCGCTACCGCCGCGGCCACGTCTCCGTGCTGGACCGCCTCGGCCTCGAGGATCGCAGCTGCGAGTGCTATGCCGTGGTCAGGAACGAGACGGCGCGCCTGTTGCCGCGCTCCCGACCGGAGCCGGCGAGCCACTGAGCGGCGTTGCGCCGTTCAGCTCCGCCCGGATCGCCGGCTGCGCGGCTGCAACTTGTCGACCTCGGCCAGCTGTTGCCGGAGCAGGATGAGCAGCGAACGGGCGTGCTCGACAGGCAGCCGGATGCGACTCGTCTCCGACCCCTCGTCGCGTGCCGGCATCGGCAGCACCGTCGCATCGACGCCGATCTCGATCATTCCCTTGTCGAGCCTCGTCGACTTCAGCCGCTGCACTTCGACGTCGAAGGTCTTCACGCGCTCATTCTTGCATGGGGTCGACGACCCGCGGAACGGCGGTCACGCCGTGCGTCGACTGCTGGCATAGTGACAGGATGACGACATCGATCCTGACGCTCGGCGTGTTCGTGCTGCCCGCCGTCGTCCTGGCCCTGGCGATCAGGATGCTCCTGCGCGCGCGGCGCAGCGTGAGCTGGCCGACGGTCGAAGCGACGATCCTGGAGTCTCGTGTGCTGGAGCGCAAGAAGCGAACCTTCGAGCCGAGCGTCGTCTACGTCTATGCGACGGGCGGCCAGCGCCTCACGGGTCGCCGTCTCTGGGTCGGCCTGACCTTCGCGACCAGCGGAGGCTGGGCGCAACGCATCGTCGCGTCGTACCCCGTCGGAACCCTGGTGCGGGCCGCCGTCGATCCGGGCGATCCTGGCTACAGCGTCCTGGTCACCGGCCTCCGCTTCCAGCATGTCGCGGCCGTCCTGCTCAGCGCCGTCTTCACGATCATGGGTCTCGTCGCCGTGGTGGCATCGGCCAGGGCCGCCACCCCGTGGTGATGACAAGGGCCGGCGCGGCGACTGGAGACCAGGCTGCGGGCCGCGTCGGCGCCATGCACATCGACGCCATCCGCCAACGCCTGCGTGCCCTCGGCGCCCGTCCCGTTCACGAGGAGCGCGTGCTGCGCCAGTGGTCGCGGGCGGAGTCGCAAGCGCGCGGGCCGCGGCGGCCGGAAGATTTCCTGCCGCAGGCCGTGCGTTCGGCGCTGCCGGCGCTGGAAGCCGAGTGGCGCGCGCTGGCCGTGCTGCGTGCCGACCAGGCCGGTGCCGATGGTTCCCGGCGCCTCCTCGTCGGCCTCGCCGATGGCCGCTCGGTCGAGGCCGTGCTGCTGCCGCGCGGCGGCCTCTGCGTGTCGAGCCAGGTCGGCTGCGCAGTCGGTTGCGTCTTCTGCATGACCGGCATCGGCGGCCTCGAGCGCCAGCTCGGCAGCGCCGAGATCGTCGCCCAGGTCGCGCTCGCACGCAGCCTGCGCCAGGTGACCAAGGTGGTGTTCATGGGCATGGGCGAGCCGGCGCACAACCTCGACGCGGTGCTCGAAGCGATCGACCTGCTCGGCACCGGCGGCGGCATCGGCCACAAGCAGCTGGTCTTTTCGACGGTGGGCGACCGCCGCGTCTTCGAGCGCCTGCCGCAGGGCCGCGTCAAGCCGGCGCTCGCGCTGTCGCTGCACGCCACCGACCCGACGCTGCGGCAGCGCCTGCTGCCGCGGGCGCCGGCCATCGCGCCCGACGAGCTGGTCGACCTCGGCGAGGCCTATGCGCGCGCCACAGGCCACCCGATGCAGGTGCAATGGACACTGCTCGAAGGCATCAACGACACGGCCGACGAGATCGAGGGCCTGGTCCGGCTGCTCACCGGCAAGCTGGCGGTGCTCAACCTGATCCCGTACAACACAGTCGACGGTCTGCGCCTCGCGCGGCCCGATGCCGGTCGGTCGCTGGCGATGGCGCGCGAGCTGCACCGGCGCGGCATTCTCACGAAGCTGCGCCGGTCGGCAGGCCAGGATGTCCAGGCCGGCTGCGGGCAGCTGCGCGCACGCGATGCCAAGGGCGACCAGCGTCGCGTCGAGATCGTCGCGATCTGATGCACGCGATGCGCGTCGCTCCCGACCGATCGACGAGAAGAAGGGTCTGAACTCCGTGGGTACTTCGCCATCGACCTCGCCCTATCCGATCGGCGTGCCCGGCACGCCCTGGGGGCCGGCGGAGAAGTCCGCGTGGCTGGCGCGCCAGCACACGCGGCGCAGCTACGTTGCGGAGGTCGCCGAACCGCTCGCGCGCCGGCTTGCGGCGCAGGCCGAGCTGTTCCAGTACGGAGCGCTGGCCTACGCGCGCCTGGGGCTCGGCAGCTATCCGCTGATGGCAGTGCGCAGCCGCACGTGGAACGCCGATCGCCCGGTGATGCTCGTGACCGGCGGCGTGCATGGCTACGAGACCAGCGGCGTGCAGGGCGCGTTGCAGTGGCTCGAACACGCGTTCGGTCGCCATGCGGAGTGGCTCAACCTCCTCGTGCTGCCGTGCATCAGCCCGTGGAGCTACGAGACCGTGAACCGCTGGAACCCCGACGCGCTCGATCCGAACCGGCAGTTCAAGGCGGGCAGCCCGGCCGCGGAGTCGGCCCTGGCCATGGCCTGCGTCGCCGAGCACTGCGGGCGCGTCGACGTGCACGTCGACCTGCACGAGACGACGGACACCGACAACAGCGAGTTCGGCCCCGCCAAGTCGGCGCGCGACGGCAGCTCGCTGGAATGGCACGCCATCCCCGACGGCTTCTACCTGGTGGCCGACAGCGAGCGGCCCGAGCCCGGCTTCCAGCGCGCGCTGATCGACGCCGTGCGGCGCGTGACGCACATCGCACGGCCCGACGCGCAGGGCCGCATCATCGGCGCGGCTTCGCAGCAGGACGGCGTGATCAATCTCGCCCAGCGCGCCTCGGGCTTGTGCGGCGCCATGACCAGCGCGCGCTTCGTGACGACGACCGAGGTGTACCCCGATAGCCCGAGCGCCAGCCCCGCACAGTGCAACGACGCGCAGGTGGCCGCGCTGGAAGCGGCGGTCGACTACCTTCGATCCGTTCAGCCGGCCTTCGTCGCCACCGCGTAGACGACATTCGCCTCGACCGAGCGGATCTCCGCATCGCGGATGAACGCGAGGTTGGCGGCGCGGACGTGCTCGCGCCCGCGGTCGTCGAGCAGCTGCAAGGTGCCCCGATAGCCCGAGCCGAGGATGGCCGACCACCATGCATCGGGCGATGGAATCGGGTGCTGGCCCGGCTCGGCGATCGCCTCGGCGTGCTCGATGCCGGCCGCCGCGAAGAGACGTTGCACGGCTTGCGGGTCGGAGATGCGGTCCCACGGATTGAACGACTTGTGCAGATCGGGCGCGGCGTCGCGCACCGCGTTCCAGAACGCGGTGTTGCCGGGCTCGAAGAAGCGCGGCCCCCAGGTGGTGACGGCCAGCTTGCCGCCGGGCTTGACGACCTTCCACAGCGCGCGAACGGCGGCCGCCATGTCGGGCACGAAGAAAATCCCGAAGACGCAGACCACGGCGTCGAACTCCGATTCAGGAAGGCCGAGGTCCAGCATGTCACCGATGCGGAACTCCGCGTTCGCCAGCCCGTGCACCGTCGCCTTGGTGCGCGCGATCTCGAGCAACTTCTCGGCGAGGTCGATGCCCAGGACCGATCCGTCGGGTCCGACCGCCCGCGCCGCCGGAATCGCCGACGCTCCGCTTCCGCAACAGACGTCCAGGACGCGGGCGCCGCGCTTCAGGTCCAGTCGTTCGATCGTTCGTCGTCCGAAGCGATCCCAGAACGAGTTGGCGGCATCGTCGTACGCATCGGCGGCGGCGTTGTACGTGGCGGCCGCCTTGGCGCGCGCGTCGTCGAGTGGATTCATGGCGGCTCCGTGATCGATGTGGAATATATTGCCCTGGAACGATGACGACAGCCCGCGCGCCCATCGCCTTCGACGCGAGAGATCGGATCTCGCGCATCGTCACGGCGCTGAGCCTGTGCATCGGCGCCGGCCTGATCGTCGGCGGCGGCTATGTCATGCACCGCCTGCACCTCGACGAGTTCGTCCTCCATCCTGTCGCCGCGGATGGCGTGGTCGTGCGCAACCAGGCGGTGACGGGTCGCGGCACCGCCTACGCGGCGATCGTGACGTTCACGGATGCGACAGGCCGGGCGGTGACGTTCCGGGATCCGATGGCGTTCGGCCGCCCCTCGTTTGCCGAAGGGCAGAAGGTCAAGGTCTTCTATGACCCTTCGCTGCCGGAATCCGCCATGGTCGATCGGCACATGAAGAACTACGTCGTCCCCGCGATCTGCCTGGCCTTCGCGGGCTTCTGCGTGCTCGGCGGCCTGCAACGCTTCGCATCGAGACGGCCGCGCTGAATCGCCGAACTGTTGCCCGCACCCGCGATCGACGCTATATTTAGGTGAATGCCTAACCAATCACCGCAGTTGAATCGCGTGTTCCAGGCGCTCGCCGACCCGACGCGGCGTGCCGTGCTGGAGCGGCTCGGCCGCGGCCCGGCCGCCATGAGCGACCTGCACCAGCCTTTCACGATGGCCCTGCCCTCCTTCTCCCAGCACCTCGACGTGCTCGAGACCTGCGGCCTGGTCCGTTCGCACAAGAAGGGCCGCGTGCGCACCTACCGTCTGGTGCCCAAGCCGCTGGAGCAGGTCGACCACTGGATGACACGCCAGCGCTCGATCTGGGAACGCCGCCTCGACCAGCTCGACAGTTTCCTCACCACCCTGAAGGAGCCTCCACCATGAGCCTGTTCCCCACCTACCGCCCCGATCCGAAGCTCGACCTGGTGCTCGAACGCGTCGTCGACGTGCCGCTGGAACTCGTCTGGAAGGCCTGGACCACGCCGGAGATGCTGATGCAATGGTTCACGCCGGCGCCGTGGACCACGCCCGAGGTCGAGATCGACCTGCGGCCGGGCGGCATCTTCCGCAACGTGATGCAGTCGCCCGACGGCGAGCGGATGACGAACGGCGGCAGCATCCTAGAGGTCGTGCCGAACGAGCGCCTGGTCTGGACCAGCGCATTGCTGCCCGGCTTCAGGCCGGCACCCGCGCGCACCGGCTTTCCGCACATCACCGCCGCCATCCTGCTGGCACGCGAGGGCATCGGCACGAAGTACACGGCCGTCGTGATGCACCCGACCGAAGAGGGCCGCCAGCAGCACGAGGCGATGGGCTTCCACAACGGCTGGGGTACCGCGCTCGACCAGCTGGTCGCGCTCGTCAAGGCGCACTGAGAGCCGACCCGTCTCCAGGAGATTCCATGTCGATCCGGACAGTCGTCTTTCTCGCCGCGGTGGTTGCACTGGGGCGACCCGCCCTCGCGCAAACGCCGCCCGCGGAACCACAGCCGGCCGCATCGGCCGTGGCGCGCAGGGTGACCGGAATCGGCGGGATCTTCTTCAAGGCCAGGAATCCGAAGGCGCTGTCGCAGTGGTACCGGGATCACCTGGGGATGAACGTCGAGAAATGGGGCGGCGTCGCCTTTCGGTGGTCTCAGGACAATCCGGCGGGCGCGGGGACCACGGTCTGGAGTCCGTTTCCGGAAACCACCACCTACTTCGCGCCGAGCACGGCGCCGTTCATGATCGACTACCGCGTCGAGAACCTTCGTGCGCTGCTCGCGGCGCTGCGCGCCGAAGGATGCGCGGTCGACGACAAGATGGACGAGTCGGAGAACGGCAAGTTCGGCTGGGTGACCGATCCGGAAGGCAACCGCATCGAGCTCTGGGAGCCGCCCGCGGGCAAGTGAGCCGACATCGGCTCGCGCTTCTCCATCGGAACCGGCTCGTCAGCCGCCGTGGGCATCGCCCGGTGCGTCGGGATCGGGCATCTCGGCGTGCTGCGGGCTCATGTCGCCCATCCCCTGCCCGCCACCGGCTCCTGCACCTGCGCCCGCGCCGCCACCACCGCCGCCCGAGCGCTCTGCGCCCGCGCCAACCTTGGCGGCCGGCATCGCCGTGCGCAGGGGGCCCTGCTTCGGAATCGTCACGTCGTCAGGAATCGCCTGGAGATCGAGGACATCGCGGATGAACGTGCGCAGCGAGACGACGAGCGCCGCGATCTCGACGCTGCGCCCGGCCACCATCTCGCCGACCGCGACGGCGGCGAGCCGGACCTGCTCCTCCGTGCCGAGCAGGATCACGTCGGACAGTGCGGCTTCCACGGCGTCCCGCACGCGGCGGCGGCGCTCGGCACCCTGCACCGATGAACCGCTGGCGAGCGTGTCGCGCAGGTGGCTCGGATCGACAGCGAGGTTGCCGGTGAACGATCCGCCCAGCGTCTTGTAGGCGGCGATCAACGTTTTCAATCGTTCGTTGATCTGCCGGTTCTGCCGCTCGCGACGCAGCTGGATGCCGTGCATCGCCAGCAAGCGGATGCCGACCGCCACCAGCGACACGACCGCGAGCCCGAGCAGTGTCGAGGCGACGGCCTGCCAGGAGCTGAAGTCGAGGGAGTTGCGCATGTCGAAGGTCGGCATCGGTTCCGGTCGAGAGACTATCGCTTCCGATGATCGGGTTCTTGGCGAACCCTCACTCCACCGTCACGCTCTTCGCCAAATTCCGCGGCTTGTCGACATCCGTTCCCCGCGCCACCGCCGTGTGATACGCCAGCAGCTGCAGCGGCACCACGTGCAGGATGGGCGACAGCAGGCCGTAGTGCTCCGGCATGCGGATGACGTGCACGCCTTCGCCCGACTCGATCCGCGTGTCGGCATCGGCGAACACGAACAGCTCGCCGCCGCGCGCGCGCACCTCGTGCAGGTTGCTTTCGAGCTTGGCCAGCAGCGCGTCGTTCGGGGCGATGGCCACCACCGGCATCGCGCTCGTCACCAGCGCCAGCGGGCCGTGCTTCAGCTCGCCGGCCGGATAAGCCTCGGCGTGGATGTAGCTGATCTCCTTCAGCTTGAGCGCCCCTTCGAGCGCCACCGGATAGTGCATGCCGCGACCGAGGAAGAGCGCGTTCTCCTTGCGCGCGAACTGCTCGCTCCAGGCGATGATCTGCGGCTCCAGCGCGAGCACCGATTGCACCGCCACCGGCAAGTGCCGCAGTGAGACGAGTTGCGTCGCCTCCGTCTCGTCGGCCAGCTGGCCGCGCACCTGCGCCAGGGCCAGCGTCAACAGGAAGAGCGCGACCAGCTGCGTCGTGAACGCCTTGGTCGATGCGACGCCGATCTCGATGCCCGCGCGCGTCAGGTAGGCCATCGCGCACTCGCGCACCATCGCGCTGCTGGCGACGTTGCAGATCGTCAGCGTGTGCTCCATGCCGAGCGAGCGTGCGTGGCGAAGCGCGGCGAGCGTGTCGGCCGTCTCGCCGCTCTGCGAGATCGTGACGACGAGCGTGCGCGGGTTCGGCACGCTGTCGCGGTAGCGGTACTCGCTGGCCACCTCCACCATGGTCGGGATCCTGGCGATGCTTTCGAGCCAGTACTTGGCGACCAGTCCGCTGTAGTAGCTCGTCCCGCAGGCCAGGATCAGCACCTGGTCGATGCCCTGGAAGACGCGGTGGGCGCCGTCGCCGAACAGGTCGGCAGAGATGCCGGGCACCGCATCGAGCGTGTCGGCGATCGCCTTCGGCTGCTCGAAGATCTCCTTCTGCATGTAGTGCCGGTACGGGCCGAGCTCGGCGGCGCCGGAGTAGGCCACGACCGTGCGCACCGGTCGATCGACCGCCCTGAACAGGCCCTGCGCGTCGGCGCGCACGATCCAGTACTTGCCGAGCTGCAGGTCGACGACGTCGCCTTCCTCGAGGTAGACGATCCGGTCTGTGACGCCGGCGAGCGCCATCGCGTCGGACGCGAGGAAGTTCTCGCTCGCGCCCGGCTCGGTGCCGACGCCCAGAACCAGCGGCGAGCCGCGCCGCGCACCGACCACGCGGTGCGGCTCGTCGCGGCAGAACACGGCGATGGCGTAGGCGCCGCGCAGCCGCGGCAGCGCCCGCTCGACGGCATCGAGCAGGTCGCCGTCGTAGAGATGGTCGACCAGGTGGGCGATGACCTCGGTGTCCGTCTGGGTCACGAACACGTAGCCCCTGGCCTGGAGCTCGCGACGCAAGTCGTCGTGGTTCTCGATGATGCCGTTGTGGACCAGGCCGACGCGGCCGGAAGCGGCCATGCCCGATGCTTCACCCGCGTCGTCGCGCACGCCGGGGCCGTGCGAGAAGTGCGGGTGCGCGTTGTGCACGACCGGCGCACCGTGGGTCGCCCAGCGCGTGTGGGCGATGCCGGTGCCACCCTCGAGGTGCTCCGCCGCGACGTTGGCGCTCAGCTCGGCGACGCGCGCCGTGCTGCGCGCGCGCCGCAAGCGGCCGTTCTGGTGAAGGGCCACGCCGCACGAGTCGTAGCCGCGGTACTCGAGCCGGCGCAAGCCTTCGACGAGGACGGGGACGATGTTACGGGCGCTGACGGCGCCGACGATTCCGCACATGGCAGCTTTCGGTCAGATGGATGTCATGGACTGTATGATCGATGGATTGGAATTTCTGTGCAATCACGCTCGTGTATTGCAATCAAAAATCATCTTCTAAGCTGAAAGAATTAATCTTGCGTGAAATCGTGATTAATGGATGAATCGACGTCTTCGAAGGCCATGCTGGATTCGACCGATCTGAAAATTCTCGATGTCCTGCAGTCCGACGCCGCCGTCACGAACCACGAACTGGCAGCGCGTGCGCACACCTCTCCCGCCACCTGCCTGCGTCGCGTCCGTCGCCTCGTCGACAGCGGCGTGATCGAGCGTCGGGTCGCCGTCCTGTCGGCGGAGAAGCTCGGCCACGGCCTGACGGCGATCGTCGAGGTGACGCTCGACCGGCAAGGCGCCGAAGCGCTGGCGGCGTTCGAGGCGCGCGCCGTCGCAGAGGTCGCCGTGCAGCAATGCCACCGCGTCTCGCCGGGTCCGGATGTCGTCCTGATCGTCCAGCTCGCCGACATGGCGGCCTACCACGCGCTCGTGCAGCGCCTCTTCACCGCCGACGCCAACGTCCGCAACGTCAAGGCATTCTTCAGCGTGCACCGCGCCAAGTGCGAAACACGGATCGCGTTGCCCGCGGCTGCATGACGACGGTCAGCGTCTGACGATCACCAGGCCCTTCAGGTACTCGCCTTCGGGAAAGTTCACTGTCATCGGGTGGTCGGGCGCGGCGCCGACGCGGGCATGGATGAAGCCGTCGACACCTGCGTCGAGGCCCGCGCCCGCGACGATCTTGTGGAACAGGTCGGCGCCGATGCCGCCAGAGCACGAGAAGGTGAAGAGCACGCCGCCCGGCCGCAGCAGCATGAAGGCGAGCCGGTTGATGTCCTTGTAGGCGCGCGCGGCGCGTTCGGCATGCGCGGCCGTGGGCGCCAGCTTGGGCGGATCGAGCACGATCGCGTCGAAGTGGCGGCGCGCCTCCACGAACTCGCGCAGCGATCGGTTGACGTCGGCGTCGATGGCCTCGTGCCTCGCCGCGTCGTGGCCGTTCAACGCCACGTTCGCCGTCGCCCGCTCGAGCGCCGGCGCCGACGAGTCGATGCCGACGACATGCTCCGCGCCGCCGGCCAGCGCGGCCACGCTGAAACCGCCCGTGTAGCAGTAGCAGTTCAGCACGCGGGCCAGCGAGAAGTGGCGCACGGTCTCGGCGAACAGGGCGCGGTTGTCGCGCTGGTCGAGATAGAAGCCGGTCTTGTGACCGGTCGCGACATCGAGGCCGAGCTGCCAGCCGTGCTCGCGGATCGTCACCCCGGACGTCGCATCGTCGCCGCCATGCAGCCAGCCTGTCGATGGCGCCAGGCCTTCGCGCTGCCGCGACGACGTGTCGCTCCGCTCGTAGAGGCGTGATGCGCCCGTGGCGGCGACCAGTGCCGCCACGATCGTGCTCTTCCACCGCTCCACGCCCGCCGACAGGAATTGCGCGCTGAGCGTATCGCCATAGCGGTCGACGACCAGGCCGGGCAGGCCGTCCGATTCGCCGTGCACGAGGCGGACGCCATCGCTCGCCACCGCCAGCCGCGTGCGCACGGCCACGGCCGCGGCGATGCGCCGCGCGAAGAAGGCGGCGTCGATGCGCTCGGCCTCGTCGAAGCTCCAGACCCGCAGGCGGATCAGCGACGCCGGGCTGTATGCGGCCCAGCCGAGAAACACGCCCTCGCTCGATTCGACCCGCACGGTCTCGCCCGCGTCGGCCTTGCCGCCGGCAACGCTGCCTTCGAAGACCCAGGGATGCCGGCGCAGCAGCGAGCGCTCCTTGCCCGGCCGGAGACGAATCGACTTCATGGCGGAGCGGCTGCGTCGCCGGGTCGCGGATGCGCCCCGCTAGCCACGCTTCTTCGCCCGCGGGTGCGCGGCGTCGTAGACCTTCGAGAGATGGCCGAAGTCGAGCTTGGTGTAGACCTGCGTGGTCGTGATGTTGGCGTGGCCCAGCAGCTCCTGCACGGCGCGCAGGTCGCCGCTCGACTGCAGCAGGTGCGAGGCGAACGAGTGGCGCAGCATGTGCGGATGCACGTGCGCGGGCACGCCCGCGGCGATCGCCCTGGCCTTCAGGCGCGAGCGGATCTGGCTCGGCGTGAGCCGCGTGCCGCGGCGGCTGACGAAGAGCGCCGGCTCGTCGCCGGGAACCATCGCACCGCGCATCGCCAGCCAGCGCTCGAGCGCCAGCAGCCCGGGCCCGCCGACCGGCACGCTGCGCCGCTTGCTGCCCTTGCCGAGGACGTGCGCACTCGCGTCGGCAGCGTCGATCCAGCCGGCCGCGCCGGCGCCCGCGCGCACGTCGAGACCGGCGAGCTCGCCGACACGCAGGCCGCAGCCATAGAGCAGCTCGGCGATGCAGATGTCGCGCGCGGCGAGGGCCGGATCGCCGTCGTCGTCGCGGTGCTCGACCAGCGCCACGGCGTGATCGACCGAGAGCGCCTTCGGCAGGGGCTTCGCCGCCTTCGGTGCACGCACACCCTCGACCGGGTTGGCGACGACCAGACCATCGCGCCCCAGCCAGCGATAGAAGCCGCGCCATGCCGACAGCGCGAGCGAGACGCTGCGCGGCGCCAGGCCGGCGCCGTGCAGCTGCGCGGCCCAGCGCCGGACATGGTGCACCTGCGCTCCGCGCAGCGGTACCGCGGCAGCCGCGCCGAATGCCTGCAGGCGGGCCAGCGCCTCGCCGTAGAGCGCCAGCGTGCGCGCCGCCAACCGACGCTCGACCTGCAGGTGCAGGAGATGGCCGACGATGTCGGCGTCGACATCGCCGCTCGCCGCATCGTCCTGCATGGCCGTGACGACGCCGTGCCGCCCGCTCAGGCGGCCGCTGGCAGCAGCCGCGTCAACGCGGCGCCGGCGACTTCGCCGATGCGGCCGAGGAACTCGGTGCCCATGTCGGCGGTGTAGCGCGTCGGATCGGGCGATGCGAGCACGAGCAGGCCGAACGCGCCGGTCACGGCCTCGTTGCGCAACGGGATCATGGCGACCGATGCGGCCTGGCTCGCATCGTCGAGCCATCGCACGGCTTCGAAGCCGGAATTCGCGCCGCAGAACGGCGCGCCGAGGCTGTTGGCGAACGACTTGGCGTCGTCGGTGACAGCGCTGGCGAAGCCGAGCGACGCGAAGGCCTCGGCGCCGCCCCAGACGCGCACGGCCGCCTGCGGAATCATGAACTGGTGCTTCAGCTCGCGGACCAGGACGTCGGGGAGATCGGCGGCGTTGCCGGTGAGCATGAGCGCGCGCGTCCAGCGGTGCAGCTTGTCGGCGATCAGGGCGTTGTCCTGGCCGTTCCGGATCATCTCGATGATCTGGCGCTCCAGGCCCGTGATCTTGTCGCGCAGCATTTCCATCTGCCGCTCCTGCAGCGAGACGGCGCGCTGGCCGTGCGGGCTGGTCAGCTGGATCGAGCCGAGCAACTCGGCGTGGCGCTCGAAGAAGCCCGGGCTGGCGGCCAGGTAGTTGGCGATGTCCGCCTCGGTGATGCCTTGCACGCCGGTCGGCGCTCCGCTCTGCGTGGTGGTCACAGTGTGATCTCTCCTTCGAAAACAGTCTCGGCCGGGCCGGTCATGAAGAGCGGCGCATCGCGGCCCTGCCACTCGATCGTCAGCACGCCGCCCCGGGTCTCGACGTCGACGCTCGCGTCGAGCAGGCCGAGCCGGATGCCGACGGCCACCGCGGCACAGGCGCCGGTGCCGCAGGCCAGCGTCTCGCCGGCGCCGCGCTCGAACACGCGCAGGCGGACCGCCCGGCGCGAGACGATCTGCAGGAAGCCGGCGTTGACGCCGTTGGGAAAGCGCGGGTGATGTTCGATCAGCGTGCCTTGCACGGCGACCGGTGCGGTGTCGACATCGGCGACGATCTGCACCGCGTGCGGATTGCCCATCGAGACAAGGGCGACGTCGACCGTCGTGCCGTCGCCGATGGCGAGCAGCCAGACCGGCAAGGCGGCGTCGCCGCGCCGCGGCGTAAGCGACGCGGCATCGAACGGCAGATGGGCGGGGTCGAAGTCGGGGGCGCCCATGTCGACAGTGACGCGCCCGTCGTCGCGCAGGCGAAGCACCAGGCGGCGGTTCATGGTCTCGACGACCAGCGTGCGCTTCTCGCTCAGGTGCTTGTCGTGCACGTAGCGGACGAAGCATCGGGCGCCGTTGCCGCAGTGCTCGACCTCGTCGCCGCTGCCGCCGTTGAAGATGCGGTAGCCGAAATCGACACCGACGGCGGGCGACTTGTCGACGACGAGGATCTGGTCGGCGCCGACGCCGAAGCGGCGATCGGCAAGTGCCTTCAGTTGCGCGGCGTCGAGGGTGAAGGGTTCGCGCGTCGCGTCGAGCACGACGAAATCGTTGCCCGCGCCCTGCATCTTGGTGAAACGAACCAGCATCGGCCGATTATCGCGGTCACCCCGCGCCACGTTCGGCCCGCACCGGGCGCGGGCCCGGCGGCCGTCATCGGGATCAGCGGGCGGCGACCATCACCGGGTGCGCTGCCTTGGCGGCGGCCACCTGCACCGCCGTGCCGTGGTCGGCGATCGCGCAGACCGACTGCAGCAGCACGAAGGTGATGGCCAGGGCGGCGGTGGCGGAGGCGAAGCGGATGCGGGTGGAGGTGGTGTTCATGTCGTCGTCCTGGTTGGCTGCATCCGGAGATGCGTTTGGTGTGACGAGACTGTCGCTCTGAAGGTGCTGAGGCGTCCTTCAGCATCATGAATCGACGCTGAAGCGTTCTGAAACGACGCGGCGTCCCGGCGCGACCGGCCAGGCTACCGCTTGCCGGTGTCGTACAGCGACGGCTCCCCGGGCGGCCGCGTCTTGAAGCGTCGATGCACCCAAAGGTACTGCGCCGGGTCGCGGCGGATCTCCGTCTCGATCCAGCGGTTCATGCGCGCCGCATCGGCGACGGCGTCCTCGGTCGGGAAATCGGCCCACGGCGCCTCGAAGCGCACGCGATAGCCCTCGCCACCGGGAAGGATCTCGGCCACCACCGGCTGCACGATCATGTTCAGCGCCCTGGCCATGCGCGACGGGGCGAGCAGAGTCACCGCCGGCACGCCGAAGAACGGCACGAAGGCGGCGTCGCGCAGGCCGAAATCCATGTCCGGCAGGTTGAAGAAGCCGTCGCCCTTGCGGATCGCCCGGAACAAGGCGCGACCTGCGTCGTCGCGGGAAAAAATCTCCGCGTTGCCGAGCCGCAGCCGGCCGCGGCGCAGCGCCGCATCCATCACCTTGTCGCTCTGTCGCTGGTAGATCGAGATGCCCTTGCGCTTCTGGAACAGCAGCACCGAGGCGCCCGCCACGTCGAGAGCCATGAAGTGGGGCGCCAGCCACATCACGGGGCGCTCGCTGCGCTCCGCGAGCTGCACGTCGCCTTCGACATGGATGAGGCGCTTCAGGCGTGCGGGCGATGCGTACCAGAGCAGGCCGCGCTCGAGCAGGCTGCGGCCGAGCCAGCGGAAATGCTCGCGGGCAAGGCGATCGCGCGCCTCGGCGTCGAGCTCCGGGAAACACAGCTCGAGGTTGCGCAAGGCGACCTTGCGCCGCGCCGACGCCACGCGCCAGCCGATGGCGCCGAGGCAGCGACCGAGCCACGCCTGCATGCGCAGCGGCAGCAGGTGGACGAGCCAGAGAAGGGTGAGGAGCGCGCGAGAGAGCATGCGGGCGGACGGCGGGTCCGCGAGTATCGCGGACCCGCACGGCGCCGGCCGCGCCGTGTCAGGGCATGGTGACGAGCAGCAGGGCGAGGCCGGGGTCGGCGATCACGATCTGCTTCGGACCGAGCACCGCGACGGACGACTCGGTTCGCAACGTCGGACTGGAGCCGAGGTTGAGGATCCCCGTGTACGGAATCAGCCGTGTGGCGGTTGCAGTCCCGGGGTTGTAGGCGAACAGGCCGCCGCCGCTCGCGTTGACGATCAGGTAGGCGGTGCCGTCTGCGCCGAACGCGAGCGACGAGATGCCGGCCGGTGCACCGGGCGGTGTGCTCACCGTCTGGCCGTCCGGCGACAGGCGGCGCAGGACGGCCGATGTCCCGTCGACGATCCACAGGGAGCCGTCCGGCGCGAAGGCCACGGTCGACGGCCGGCTCAGGCGTGCGTTGGCGATCGAGCCGTCGACGGTTGCGCTCTGGCCGAGTGCGCCGACCGCGGTCGTCACGGTCCCCGCGGCCGTGACGCGACGAACGGCTGCGTTTTGCGGGTCGGCGACGAACGCGTCGCCGGCAGGGTTGACTGCGATGCCGGTCAGGTAGGAGAAGCGCGCGATGCTGCCGACGCCGTCGGAGGCGCCCGGTTGAGCAGCAACGCCGGCGATGGTCGTCACCGTGTGATCGGTCGCGAGCCGGCGCACGACGGTGCCGTCGATGACGGCCACGCTGCCGTCGGACGCCGTGGCCACCGTGGTGGCGCCACCCCCGAACTGCGCGCCGCTTCCGATCCCGTCGAGCACCCCGCAGCTCGCGGGGAGGCCTGCCAGCTGTGCGACGTTTCCGGCCGGATCGATGCGGCGGATGGCACAGGCGATTCCGCCCTCGTACACCACGATGCCCCCTTGCGTGTCGACCGCGATCGTCTGCGGCGCGAGCGGTCGCTGCACCAGAACGCCGGTGCCTTGACCGGACACGCTGGCGATCGTCGTCACGGCACCTGCTGCGTCGACGACACGCACCGCGCGGTAGTCGGCGATCACGAGGCCGCCGCCCGGTCGAGGCGCGATGCCGCCGCGGTTCGAGCCGATCGCCAGCGTGGCCGTGGCCGCGGGACCGTCGATGAACGAACCCGACGGCGACTGCTGTCCGGTGAAGCGCGTCACGGCTGCCGTCGTCAGGTCGATCTGCCGAATCACGTTCAGGCCGTCGGCCGCGTAGAGCACGTTCCCGCGCAACAGAAGCGCAACCGGCGCCGGGATGCTCGCGGCGATACCGATGCCGTCGGCACCGGTGGCCACGATGTTGTTGCCCCCCGCGAACGTCGTGACGGCACCGGCCACGGTCCCGCTGCGGGCGATCTTGCGGATACGGTCGTTGTTGCTGTCGGCGACGTACAGGTCGCCGTTGGGGGCCACGGCGAGCCCGGTCGGACCGCTGAACCGAGCTGTCGCCGCGGTGCCGTCGAGGTAGCCGCCACCCGTGCTGCCCGGAACGCCAGCGTAGGTGGTCACGACGCCGGAGGTCGTGACGCGGCGGATCACGTTGTTGAACGTATCGGCGACGTACAGGTCGCCGTCGGGGCCCGTCACGATGCCCCACGGGTTCGAAAAGCGCGCCGCGCTTCCGGTGCCGTCCGCGTAGCCCGGCTGTCCGAGCGCACCAGCGATCGTCGTCACCGTGCCATCGGGCGTCACCTTGCGGATGGTGTTGGAGCCGAGGCCATCGGCGACGTACAGGGTGCCGGCACCATCGTGCGTGACGCCGGACACCCGTCCGAACAACGCGGCCGGCCCCACGCCGTCGGTCACCGGCCCCGTGCTGCCGCCCGCGAACGACGTGAGAGACAGCAGATCGCTCGACAGCCGGGACAATCCGTTGCCGACGGACAGCACCCAGCTGCCGTCGCTCTGCTGGTCGATCGCGAAGGCGAAGCTGATGTTCGCCTGCTCGCGGAGGCCGACGGTCTGAAGAAGGGCGAGCGTCAGGGCTGCCGGTGCCGTCACCGTCAACGTCGCCGCATTGCTCGCGGTCGTGCTCTGGCCGCTGCAATCGAGGACGGCGCGGAACCGGGCTGCGGTGTCGCCGGTCATCGCGGTGAAGGAATAGCTGGCCGACGTCGCTCCGGCGATGGCGACGAAGGTCTCCCCCGCGTCGTTGCTGCGCTGCCACTGCACGTCGAGCGTGCCGCTGCTGCAGGTGCCGGCGACGGTGAACGCGGCGCTGGAGCCAGCGGTGACCGACGCGTCGGCCGGCTGTTGCGTGATCGTCAGCACCGGCGCCGCGGCGGTCACCGTCAGTGTCGCGTCGTTGCTGGTCGCGCTGCCGGCGACGTTGGTCGCGACGGCGTCGAAGACC
>CAZZVH010000002.1:22453-26015 GCA_964657365.1 uncultured Burkholderiaceae bacterium | reverse complement strand
AGCTTGACCGCGCGCCGCTGGCAGCTGGCGCAACAGGTCTTCAGCGCGCGGCTCGTGCTCTCGCTGCCGGCGGTCGTGCTCGCCTTCGCCGTCGTGCACTGGATCTCGCCGGGCACGGCGCACCCTCTCGCCGATTCGCTGGCGATCGCGGCGCTGGCCTGCGCGCTCGGCTGGCCGGCGACGTGGTACCTGCAGGCGACGCAGCAGCTCAACCGCTGGGCACGCGTCGAGCTGGTCGTCTATGCCGCCTTGATCGCCGCCTGCTGGTGGCTGGCGAAGAGCGTGCTGGCGTTCGTATCGCTGCAGTTCGCCGCCTCCGCACTGCTCGCGCTGCTCGGCTGGCGCCGCGTCGTCTCGGACCTGAAGAGCACCGCGCCACGCAGCTCGCTCTACGCGGCCGACGCACTGCGGCCGGGCCTCGGCCTCGGCTGGAAGATGCTGCCGGTGTCGATCGCCGGCGCCGCCTACTCGCTCGCCCTGCCGGCCGCGGCATCGGCACAGCTGAGCAAGCCCGAGCTCGGCGTCTATTTCATGGCCGACCGCATCGTGCGCGCCGTGCTCTATGCGGCCGACCCGGTGTATTCGGTCGTCTATCCGCGCATCGTCGCCATCGGCCGGCGCAGCGGCCGCGAGGCGCTGGCGTACGCGGCGCGGTGGGCGGCAGCCGGCAGCATCGGCGGCCTGATCGCCTTCAGCGCGGTCATGGCCGCATGGCCCTGGCTGCGGCCGATCCTCGCGGCGCACGAGAGCGGCGGCATCGACGTCGAGCGGGTGCATGAGGTCGCGTTCGTGCTGACATTGCTCTGGCCGCTCCTGCTCGGCTGGAAGTTCTTCGGCTACTGGATGCTCGGCATGGGCCGCCACGACACGGCCTACCGCGCTGCGCTCATCGTCGGCGGCATCGTCGGCGTCGCCGCGGCGGCGACCTTCGGTGGCGCGCACGGCGCCGTCGGCCTGGCCTGGACGGCGCTCGCCGTGGAGCTGCTGGTGATCGCCGTCTCGGTCGGCGTCATGGCGGCGACGCATCGCGGGCGCCTGCGCTGAGACCGCAATGGGCATCGACATCCACAACCTCGGGCTGATGGCGCACGCGCAGGATCTCGGCGTCTCGTTCGCGCGCACCGTCGGCATCGGCCGGCAGGCGCTGTTCGTCGACCCGCCGGAGCTGGAGGCCCACCGTGCGCTTCGTCGCTTGCCGCCGTTGGCGGAGCCTGTCATCGCGCCCGGCAGCCCGCGCTACTTCGAGCCGCTGATGCGTCAGTGGATGGGCGCCGACACGGTCGATTCGGTCGACGCGTCGCCGTACGAGAACGCGACCTTCATCCACGACATGAACCTGCCGCTCGGCGACAGCGCCGGTCGCGGCGGCTACGACGCCGTGCTGGACTTCGGCTGCCTCGAGCACGTGTTCGACTTCGCGGTGGCCTGGCGCAACTGCGTGGAGCTGTGCAAGGTCGGCGGCCACCTGATCCACTCGCTGCCTGCCAACAATCTTTCCGGGCACGGCTTCTACCAGTTCTCGCCGGAGCTCTTCTTCAATCTCTACCAGCGCAGCAACGGCTTCGCGCTGCGCGGCGTGTGGTTGTGTCTCAAGGCCGAGCCGCGCTACTGGTGGAGCGTCGCCGACCCGACCGCGGTGCGCCGCCGCGTCACGCTGCGCAACGCGCACGAGGTCTACATGCTCGTGATCGCGCAGAAGCTCGACGAGGCGAGCAGGACGATGACGGCGCCGCAGCAGTCGGACTATGCGCAGAGCGCCTGGCTGGAGCCGTCGACCGGTGCGACGGAACCGGGCCGCACCGGTGTTGCCGGCGCACCCGTCGGCCGCACCGGCATCCCCGGCATGCTGGCCTCGCTCGGCCTGCTCGATGCGGCACGTCGCTCGCGCGAGCGCTGGCGGGCGCTGGCCTCGAGCGGCCTCTCGCTGCCGGCGCCGGACTACGCGCGGCTCGACGTCGCGGCGCTGCTCCGCCGGACCGAGCTCCGGGCATGACGGGCGCAGAGCCGCCACGGCCGGGGCGCGTGCTGATCCTCTGCGAGAGCCTCGGCGTCACGGGCGGCGTCGAGCGTTTCGTCTGCGAGCTCGGCAACGCGCTCGCCGCGCGAGGCATGTCGGTGACGCTCGGCAACGTCGACACGGCGCGCGACCACGTGGCGTACCCGCTCGATGCCGCCGTGCAGGTCGTGTCCGCCGGCGCGCGGCTGCCGGACGAGGAGACGGCTTCAGGGCTGGGCAGGTCGCTGGCGATGCTGCGCGCGCGCTGGCGCGTCGGCCGCACGCTCGGCCGGCTGATCGCCGACGTGCGCCCCGACGTGATCGTCCTCAACGGGCTCGTCACCGCCTGCTCGGTGCTGCTGCTCACGCGCGGCATCGCGAGCCGCTGCATCTGCTGCGACCACAACCATTTCGAGGCGCGCTCGCGGCTGTGGCAGCGGTTGCGGACCCGGCTCTATCCACGCGTCGCCGCCGTCGTCAGCCTCACGCCGACCGACGCGCCGCGTTTCGCTGCGTTGAACGCGCGCACCGTGGTGATTCCCAACACGTCGTCGTTGAGCGCGCAGTCGCCGGCCTTGCCGACGCCGCTTCACGTCACCGCCGTGGGACGGCACGCGGCACAGAAAGGCTTCGACCTGCTGCTGCGCGCATGGCGCGATGTCTCGGCTGCGCTGCCGGACGCGCGGCTCACGATCGTCGGCGACGGCCCGCTCGGGAAGGAGCTCGGCAGGCTCGCCACGGAGCTCGGCGTCGAGGCCAGCGTCGAATGGCGAGCGCCCACGCAGGACATCGTGAGCGTCTACCGGGAGGCCGCCGTCTTCGCGCTGTCGTCGCGCTACGAAGGCATGCCGCTGGCGCTGCTCGAGGCCCAGGCGCTGGGCGTGCCGGCCGTGGCCTTCGATTGCCCCACCGGCCCGCGCGACATCCTGAGCGACGAGACCGGCATCCTGGTCGCGCCCGGCGACGTCACCGCGTTCGCGGCCGCGCTCGTCGCCTTGTTGCGCGATCCGCCGCGCCGCGCCCGCATGGCCAGCGCCGCGATCGCCCGCAGCCGTGCGCTCTTCGGCCCGCGACGACAGATGGACGCCTGGGCTGCGCTCGTCCTCGATGTCGCAGCGGTCGGGCACTGAGAGCATGACCGCGCATCTCGTCAGCATCGTCGTGCCTTGCCGCAACGAGCGCGCGCATCTCGCTGCGTTCGCCACGAGTGCGCTGGCGCAGCGGCTGCCCGGCGGGTGGACGCTGGAGATCGTCGTCGCCGACGGCATGAGCGACGACGGCACGCGCGAGCTGCTCGCGACGATGGCCGGCGCGGAACCGCGTCTGCGTGTCGTCGACAACCCCGCCGGCATCGTCTCGGCCGGGCTCAACCACGCGCTGGCTGCATCCTCGGGAGACATCGTCGTGCGCATGGACGTGCACACGGAATACGCCGACGACTACGTGGAGGAGTGCATCGCCACGCTCGCACGCACCGGCGTCGACAACGTCGGCGGCCCCTGGCGCGCCGAGGCCGACCTCCACGGCGGCCCCATGCAGCGGGCCGTCGCCGCCGGGGCCTACCCC
>CAZZVH010000002.1:0-22443 GCA_964657365.1 uncultured Burkholderiaceae bacterium | reverse complement strand
CGGCGGCGCGATGTCGCGGCGGCTCGATCACGACGGAATGGTCGACACCGTCTACCTCGGCGCCTGGCCGCGCGCGACCTTCGAACGCTTCGGCAACTTCGACGAAAGCCTCGTGCGCAACCAGGACGACGAACACAACCTGCGCATCGTGCGCGGCGGCGGCCGGATCTGGCAGTCGTCGAGCATCCGCAGCGTCTACCGGCCACGTGCGTCGCTGGGCAAGGTGTTCCGGCAGTACCTTCAATACGGCTACTGGAAGCCCTTCGTGATGAGGAAACACGGCCAGCCGGCGAGCTTCAGGCACGTGGTGCCGGCCGTGTTCGTGATGGCGCTGCTCTCGACGGCGGTGATCGCGCTCGGCGGCAGTGCGGCGTGGCCCATGACGGCGCTGATCGCCAGCTACGCGGCTGCCGTCGTCGCGCTCACCTGGCTCGTCGCTCGATCGACGCATCAGGCTGCGTCGGTCGTCGTCCGCATCCCGCTGGTGATCGTGACCTATCACGTCGCCTACGGCATCGGCTCGCTGCTCGGTGCGCTCGATGCATTGCTCGGGCGCGGCGGCAGGACGCGCTTCGCCCGGTTGACGCGATGAGCGATCCGCGCCACGTCGATGCCGATGCCGATGCCGATCGCGCCGCCGCAGCGGAGGCCGACGCCGTCCGCGACCGCTATGCCCGTCGCGCCACGGAGGATCCCCGCTACCGCCTGACGAACCCCGCGGCGCTGATGGCGATGCAGGAGCGTCAGCGGGCGATGGTGGCGCTCTTCCGGCGCATCGGCCACGACGACCTGTCCGTGCCGACGCTGCTCGAAGTGGGCAGCGGCGCCGGCGGCAACCTGCTCGAGCTGCTGCGGCTCGGCTTCGCGCCCGGCCACTTGAGCGGCATCGAGCTGCTGCATGAGCGCCACGACGCGGCGCGCGACCGCTTGCCTGCATCGATCGCCCTGCGTTGCGGCGACGCGACCGCGATGCCCATCCAGGCGGAGAGCGTCGACATCGTCTTCCAGTCGACGGTCTTCTCCTCGCTGCTCGACAACGTCTTCCAGCAGCGCCTCGCCGACGCGATGTGGCGCGCGGTGAAGCCCGGCGGCGGCGTGCTCTGGTACGACTTCACCGTCGACAACCCGCGCAACCCCGACGTGCGCGGCGTGCCGCTGGCCCGTGTGCGGGCGCTGTTCCCGGCCGCTTCCGTGTCGCACCGGCGAATCACGCTCGCCCCGCCGATCGCCCGTGCCGTCTGCCGCGTCCACCCGGCCCTCTACACTCTGTGCAACGCCTTGCCGCCACTCCGAACGCACCTGTTGTGCTGGCTGGCCAAGAGCGCCTGAGACATGTCCGAGACGTTGCCTTTCCTCCCGTTCGCATCGCCCGAGATCGGCGAGGCCGAGATCGCCGAAGTCGTCGATACCTTGCGTTCCGGCTGGGTCACGACCGGGCCGAAGGCGAAGCGCTTCGAGGTCGATTTCAGCGCCTTCCTGGGCGACCCGAGCCTGCACTCGCTGGCCGTCAACTCGGCGACCGCCGGCCTGCACCTCGCGCTCGAGGCACTCGGCGTCGGCCCCGGCGACGAGGTGATCACCACCACGCACACCTTCACCGCAACCGCCGAGGTGGTGCGCTATCTCGGCGCCGACGTGAAGCTGGTCGACATCGACCCGGCCACGCTCTGCATCGATCCGAACGCCGTCGAGCAGGCGATCGGCCCGAAGACGCGGGCCATCGTTCCGGTGCACTACGGCGGCCTGGCCGCCGACATGCCGGCGATCCTCGACATCGCGCAGCGCCACGGGCTCGGCGTCGTGGAGGATGCGGCGCATGCGCTGCCGGCCACGTCGAACGGACACATGGTCGGCACGCTCGGCTCCGACGCGACGGTCTTCAGCTTCTACGCCAACAAGACGATCACGACCGGCGAGGGCGGCATGGTCGTGACGCGGAACGACAAGCTCGCTGCGCGCATGCGCACGATGCGCCTGCACGGCATGAGCCGCGACGCCTTCGATCGCTTCACCTCGAAAGTGCCGAGCTGGTACTACGAGATCGTCGCACCCGGGTTCAAGTACAACCTGACCGACATCGCCGCGGCTCTCGGCATCCACCAGCTGCGGCGTGCCGAGGAGTTCCGGGCCAAGCGCACCGCGATCGCCGCCGCGTACACCCGTGGGCTCGCCGGCTTGCCGATGCTCGCGCCGCCCGATGCCCCGCCGGGCGAAACACACTCGTGGCACCTCTACGCGCCCCGCCTCACCGACGCCGCGCCGATCTCGCGCGACGTGCTGATCGAGCGCCTCTTCGCCGACGGCATCGGCTGCAGCGTGCACTACATCCCGCTGCACCTGCAGCCGTACTGGCGCGACCGCTACGGCCTGCAGGCGGCCCAGTTCCCGCACTCGCAGCATGCCTACGAACGCATGCTGAGCCTGCCGATCCACACCCGCATGGCCGAGGCCGATGTCGAGCGCGTGCTTCGCGCATTGCGCTCGGCGCTGCCCTGAGCGGCGGCCGGCGATGGATGCCAAGCGCGTGTTCGACGTCGCCCTGTCCGGCCTCGGCCTGCTCCTGTTGTCGCCCCTGTTCCTGGTCGCCGCCCTGTGGGTGCGCCTCGACTCGCCCGGCGAGGTGTTCTTCCGCCAGGAGCGCGTCGGCCGCGGCGGCGTGCCGTTCCGCATCCACAAGTTCCGCACGATGCGCAGGGATGCGCCCGAGCACGGCCCGGCGATCACGGTGGGCGCCGATGCACGCATCACACGCGCCGGCGCGTTCCTGCGCCGCAGCAAGCTCGACGAGCTGCCGCAGCTGATCGACGTGCTGCGCGGCGACATGAGCCTGGTCGGGCCGCGGCCCGAGGTGCCGCGCTACGTGGCGACCTATCCGCCGGCGCTGCGCGACAAGATCCTCAGCGTGCGGCCCGGCATCACCGACCTGGCGTCGATCGAATACCGCGACGAGAGCAGCCTGCTCGCGAAGGCGGCCGACCCAGAGCGGGAATATCGCGAGGTCGTGCTGCCGGCGAAGCTGCGCATCGCCGCCGAGTACGTCGAGCACGCGACGCTGGCGACCGACCTGCACGTCATCGGCCGCACGCTCAAGGCGTTGTTCGTCGCCCGTTGACCACCATGCAGGCCGACGGCATCTGGCACACGCTGGAACGCACGCTCGCGCGGTTGCGGCCATACCGGCAGCCGCTCTCGCTGCTGCTCGACGGCATCGTCATCTGCATCTGCTGGAACTTCACCTACCTGTTCCGGCTCGGCTTCGAGCGCTGGCGCGAGGCCCGGCCGGGCTACGACCACTGGGTGATGCTCGGCATTGCGGCGATCTATCTCGTCACCTTCGTCGCTGCCGGCATCCCGCGTGGCATGTGGCGCTTCTCGGGCTTCGGCGAGGTGAAGCGCCTCACCGTCGCCTGCGCCATCGCCGGCCTCGCGAGCGCCGCGATCGTGCTCATGCTGCAGCTGAAGCAGGTGCCGCGTGCGGTGCTGGCGCTGCACCCGTTCGTGACGCTGATCGGCGTGTGCATGGTGCGCATCGCCTACCGCATGCTCTACGAGCACGCCCGCGCGCGCATCACGGGCAGCGACGCGCAGGTGCGGCGGGCGATCGTGCTCGGCGCCGGCGGCGCCGCGAAGCGCCTGCTCGCCGCCATCCACCACGAGGGCTGGATCGTGCTCGGCTTGCTCGACGACGATCCGGCCAAGCGCGGCGCCCGCATCACCGGCGTGCCGGTGCGCGGCACGCTGGACGACCTGGCGCGCGCCGAGATGCGTGCCGGCGCGACGCACGTGATCGTCGCGATGCCCGGGGCGCCGCTCGCCGCACGCCGGCGCGCCATCGATCTCGCGTCGGCGACCGGCCTGCCGGTGCTCACCGTGCCGTCGATGAGCGAGCTCCAGGACGGCTCCGCGCGGATCGAGCGCGTGCGCAGCATCGAGCCCGAAGACCTGCTCGGCCGCGACTCGGTGGAGCTCGACGAGGCCGGCATCGGCGGCCTGATCGAAGGCAAGACCGTGCTGGTCACCGGCGCGGGGGGTTCGATCGGCTCGGAGCTGTGCAGGCAGATCGCCCGCTACCGTCCGGCCAGCATCGTTCTCTACGAGCTGAGCGAATTCGCGCTGTACCAGATCGAGCAGAACCTCGGCGAGCTGCACCCGACCGTGCCGCTGGTGCGCCTGATGGGCGACGTGAAGAACCTCGAGCACCTGCGCGCCACCTTCCGTAACTACCGGCCGCAGCTCGTCTTCCATGCCGCCGCGTTCAAGCACGTGCCGCTGATGGAAGACGAGAACGCCTGGGCGGCGTTGCAGAACAACACGCTCGGCACGCTGCACGCGGCCACCGCGGCGGCGGAAGCGGGCGTCGAGCGCTTCGTGCTGATCTCGACCGACAAGGCCGTGAACCCGACCAGCGTCATGGGCGCGAGCAAGCGCGCCGCGGAAATGGTGCTCGCGCACCTGGCCACGCAAGGGCACGCGACGCGGTTCTCGGCCGTGCGCTTCGGCAACGTGCTCGGCTCGAGCGGCAGCGTGATCCCGAAGTTCAAGGAACAGATCGCCCGCGGCGGCCCGGTGACGGTGACGCACGTCGAGATGACGCGCTATTTCATGACGGTGACCGAGGCGGCCCGGCTGGTGCTGCAGGCCGTGGCGCTCGCCGGGACGGGAGAGGTCTACGTGCTCGACATGGGCGAGCCGGTGAAGATCGTCGAGCTGGCGCGGGATCTCATCCGGCTGTCGGGGCACAAGGAGAGCGAGATCGGGATCGTGTTCTCCGGGTTGCGGCCGGGGGAGAAGCTATACGAGGAGTTGCTGGCGGATGCCGACGAGACGCTGCCTTTGATCCATCCAAGATTGCGGCTGGCCAGATTGCAGGGTCGCGCGAGCGATGGCCCGGCCGCCGAACTGCTGGCCTGGCTCACGACCCGGCGGGACACTACGCCGAGTTTTCAGGAGTGCAGAAAGGCGCTAGCCGAAATACTTCCCGAGTACAAGCCCCTCCCGGCACCCTTGGAAAATCGCTGAATCGGCTCGGCTAAAATCAGTTCCGTACCCGACCTGGCGAGCAGATGAGACGCAGGGCACCGGTGGCTGCGCGAGGCGGCCAGCGGATCAGTGGCTTGCAGGCATATGTCCGACCGATCCTCCACCAGCTTGTTCATCACCTTCGAGGGCATCGACGGAGCTGGCAAATCTTCCCATCTGGCTTCAGCGCACGAGCACTTCGCCAGCCAGGGCCGCACGGTCGTCATGACGCGTGAGCCCGGGGGGACGCCCTTGGCCGAGTCGCTGCGGGGCATGATCCTGCGCGACCCCATGGACCCGCTGACCGAAGCACTCATGATCTTTGCAGCGCGTCGTGACCACATCGTGAACGTCATCGCCCCTGCACTGAAACGCGGTGACGTGGTGATTTGTGACCGTTTCACCGATTCGACTTTCGCCTATCAGGGCGCCGGAAGGGCATTTCCCGCTCACATTCTCGAATCACTCGAGTCCTGGGTGCAGGACGATTTGCAGCCGGATCTGACCGTGTGGCTCGATGTCGCGCCGCAGGTCGCAGCCGGCCGTCTATCGGGCACGCGCAACCCAGACAGGTTCGAGAGTGAACAGACGGTGTTTTTCGATCGCGTCCGGAGTGGTTATGCCGAACGCGCGCAGCGCTTTCCAGCGCGGTTCAAGCAAGTCGATGCAGAAGGTACGAAGCATGAAATCTGGAAGCGAATCGAGAACGTACTCGCGGGCGCTGGTGGCCGACGAACAACGTCTTGATCGGGCCGGCTCCACGATGAGGAGTTTCACCGGGTACGACATTGCGAAACGGATCTTCGACGCCGTGCTCGGCACGCTCCTGTTCGTGTTGAGCTTTCCCGTGATCCTGGTGCTCGCGATCGCGGTGCGGCTCGAGACGCCAGGCTCCCCCTTCTTCTTCCAGACTCGCCTCGGCCGCCGGGGCAAGCCGTTCCGCATCTTCAAGCTGCGCGGCATGTTCATCGATGCCCGGGAGCGTTATCCGGAGCTCTACGACTACTCCGGCAACAAGGATCTCAGCTTCCATTTCCACTACGAGGACGACCCGCGCGTGACCCGGGTCGGCCGGTTCATCCGCCGCACCAGCCTCGATGAGCTTCCCAACTTCTGGAACGTGATGGTCGGCGACATGTCGCTGGTCGGCCCGCGCCCGGAGATTCCGGATGTGCTCGCGCTGTACGGCGTTCACAGGGATGCCTACCTCTCGGTGAAGCCAGGGGTGACCTGTGCCTCGAAATGCACGGGGCGCGATGCGCTGACGAAGCAGGAGACGATCGATCTGGACTTGCAGTACGTTCGCACGCGTTCCTTCGGTCAGGACCTCTTGCTCATCTGGCGCACGGTGAAGAGCGTGGTGCTCAGGCGCGACGTCTACTAGTGCCTGCCGACTTTCGATCGGCTGATCAACCCAGGATCGGGGTGAAATGCGCGTCTTGATCGTCGGGGGTTCTGGCTTCCTGGGATCCCACGTCGTGGATCGTTTCGTCAGCGAAGGTGCGACGGTGACGGTGTTCGACCGCGACCTCGAGCGTTATCGCGAGGGAAAAGCTGGGGTGCAGTTCATCGTGGGCGACCTAGGCAACCACGGTTCGGTCGAAGAGGTCGTTGGGGCGGGTTATGACGCCGTCGTTCATGTCGCCAGCACCACGACGCCGCGAACCTCGAACGAATCGCCGGAATTCGATATCCAGACCAACGTCATCGGCACGGTGAACTTGCTGAACAGTTGCGTGAAGCACCATGTCGGCAAGTTCGTGTTCCTCTCGTCCGGCGGCACTGTCTACGGCGATATCGGCTCGGCTGAGTCGGTTGACGAGAACCATCCCACCCGGCCCATCTCTTCGTACGGCGTCTCGAAGCTGAGCATCGAGAACTACCTGCACATGTACCAGCGCCTGTACAAGCTGGATTACGTGGCGCTTCGGTTATCGAATCCGTACGGTGAGCGCCAGGACCCGAAGAACAGCTTGGGCGCTCTCACCATCTTCCTGAGCCGCATGCTGAGCGGGCAGCGTATCGAGGTCTGGGGAGACGGCTCGGTGACGCGCGACTTCATCTACGCCGGCGACGTCGCCGACGCCATCTATCTGTCGACGGTCAATTCGGTGTCCGGCGTGTTCAACGTCGGATCGGGCGTCGGCATGTCGATCCGCAGCTTATTGGAGGCTTTGCAGGAAACAACCAGGATCACTCCTCGCGTGAGCTGGCTAACTGGCAGGCCCTTCGATGTGCCGCGCATCGTTCTCGATAGCACGAAGTTGCGCAGCGCGGTCGGCTGGAGTCCGCAGGTCACGCTCCACGAAGGCATTGAAAAGACCTCTTCGTGGCTGCGATCGACGTTCCATTAAATAACTCAATTCTCAAGTAACTCGAACGACACTAATGTGTGTTCACGCAGCCTACGGCAAGCTAAACATAGCCGATCGCGGCTGACAAGCACAAGACGACTCTGTCAGTAAGCCGACGGCGACCCGCAATAAGAAGACAGCAGCACCACCACAACCGCGCAGTTGCTGAGTTTTTTGCAGAGTGCATCTTTGCTCGTACCGAAACGATATGCGCGGGATCTTCGGCTGCGATGGCGCATATATTCATGATTGCAACAACCTGCCGCGCATACCATCCAGACCGGATCAAAGCCGCCCGACGGATGACGCCGGCCAGTCGTCCACGAGCGCCGGTGTCGTTTGCAGCGTGTTGACGGTATTCGAGATGAGATCTCCGGTCATAGACCCAGCGATTACCCCAGGTTCTCGCAAGCGCGTAAATGAGCCAGTCGTGATAGTGAACAACTGCAGTGTCTTCGGCATAGGTCGCGATAAAGGCTTGAACACGCCGAAAAAAGGCTGAAGTCAGAACAAAGGTGCAACCTTGGCCAGCGCCTTCAAAAAGATAGTCATAGGACTTGCACTGACTTGATTGGTAGAGTTGCTTTTTCTTGCCGTCAGGCCAAACGGCAGTTACCGATGACGAATACAGGTCTGAATCGCTCTGAACGAGCATCGTGCATGCCGCATCAAGCTTGTCTTCGGCCCATACATCGTCCTGATCGCACAGAGCCACGTGAGTTGCTTCGCGAAGGTCAGCAGAGCAGATGGCGCGTCTAAAGTTGCCTCCGGCTGAACCGGAAGGAATGACGTTCGCGGTCACGCTGATGCGGCCGTCGATCGCTGCTCTCGCACGAGCAATTTCCACGGTTTTATCTTGAGATGAATCGTCGAAAACGTGAACCCTGACATCGACATGGCGTTGGGCCAAGACACTCAAAAGTTGTTGCTCGATCCACGATGCACCGTTGTAAGTCGCAACCAACACCAATATGCAAGGAGTCATGCCGTTTAGATCAGATAGTTGAGACTTAGCAGTTTGGAGCAATGCGCTGCCAATATGACCTTGCGCACGCCGCCCAGTCGAAAGTCATTGCACGGCAGGCACCGGAGTTGACAAGATGCAGACGCAACGGCTCTTCCGTGCAGATCCTCGCCAGTCCGAGAGCGATTTCTTCGACGTTCTCGGGGTCAGAAACGAGCAATGCGGCGCCCCCAGCGACTTCGGGCATTGACGACACGTTTGAGGTCAGCACTGGCACTCCGCAACCCATCGCCTCGATGATCGGGAACCCAAAACCCTCGTACAGCGAAACGAAGGCAAGTGCTCGTGCTCCTCGATAGGTCGCGGCCAGTTCTGCCTCCGGAATCGCTCCGAGAAAATGGATGTCGTTAGCCACATCGAGAGAACTGGCGAGCGCTTGTAACGACGTCTCCGCGTCACCGGAGACGGCTAGAAGAAAACCCAGTTTCGTCAGGCCACTTCGGGCGAAGGCTTCGATGAGGCGGCTCAGATTTTTGTACGGCCGGCGGTTTCCAACATACAGCACGTACGGTCGCCCGAGGTTGAGCTTCGTGCCGTTTTGCGAAAAAGACGAATCCAAACCATGATGCACTGCGACGACCCGCTCAGCCTCTATGCCGGACCACGACAGGATCTCCTGGCGCGAATATTCCGAGACAGTGAAGACGAGATCCATGCGGCGCACGAGCGGCTTGAGGACCGTGTTGTAGTAAGTCCGGCGCAGGGTTCCGTAGAAGTGAAGGTGCGTTAGATCGTGGATAGTGATGGACTGCCATACAGAACTTCCGAGCACCGGGGGCACGAAACCAGGTGACCAGAACGCATTGGAAGGCGGGGCTCGTAAGAATTCGGCGGTGAGCAGCAAAGGGGACAATGACGCAGCATTTGCCTTACCGCGGCGGATCTCAAAAATCGAGATGTCAGAAGGTGATCGCTGCAAAATCTCTGTAGCAAATCGTCCGATGCCAGTCGGACCATGCCAACTGGCGTCAACCGTCAGCTGATGTGCCATTTGGGGCTTGACTCAATGTTGTTGCGGGTAGTCGCGCGACGACTCGTGCCTTACGTCGCCTGAGGGGCAGGCGAGACATCGCAAACAGAACAATGGAAGCAAAGACCGCCACGGATAAAAACTTCGCAGCAAGGATGGGACCGTCTCGTAGCAGGCGCACAGAGATTGACCCAAAGAAATAGATCGCGAGCGAGAGGAAAAAAATGTTCTTGCGTCCAACACGAAAAAGCCAGCGTCCGGTCAGGCCGAAAGCGATGAAAAGAACACCGAAAAACCATTGAAAGTATCCAAAGGCACCAAAGACTCCATTGAGCGCGCCCAAGAACTGCAGCTCGGATAGGTAGTCGATGCACAATTTATCCTTGCCGGGATTTAGTGCACGAGGTGTCAGGAAGGAAGCCAGATCAAAAACGAAGTCGACCGGATTGCAACGGAATTCGAGAGGATCGCCGTTGGCCAAAGCGATCAACGAGATCTGCGAAAAGACCGATTCGTAAAGAACTGGCGATACGACGTATTGGGCGACTTCCGTTGCATCGGAAGAGCTTAGGTCGACGTTCGAGCGTTGTAGAAATACGCCCAAGCTTCCCAGCACGATCGCCATGGCCACGACTACCGCAATCGCGACGGACCTCAGACGAACACGATGTGTCGCTATCCACCAGAAGATGAAAATCGAGAGAGCGCACACCGTGAATATCCTGGTCCCATGCAGTAGGTTCAGCGAGAGCAGTGCGAATGAAATGAGCATGAGCCAGCGATCTTTCAGGAGCAAAGCCATCGCAAACGCATACAACACCATCTCGGACAATGCTGTCGACATCGACCACACCCCACCGACCATAGCGCCGGTGTCGAAGGCGTAAGCATCGTAGACGCCCTGTGCAGCAAGCTCTACTTTCAGAGCGATCAGGATGGGGCCAGTCACACCCAGAAATAACCACATGGCAGACTTGACCACGGGCGGTAGCGCCACATCAATCCGACCGGTAGGGATGCCGCTGCCCAAGAAAAAGAACGCGAGCGCCGCGGCCCATAGAAAGATGTACTTGGTGGCAGCTCCGACATCGCTCAAAGCGATAGTAGACAGGCCGCCAAGATCAATCTGCACGAGGCTGTTCAGCAGGACCGGGACCATGTACGACACGAAGATGAACGCCACGTACGCGGCACCAGAAGCGTAAACGCGCAGCGAGATGCGTGGAACCGTTTTGCGCTGTACAAGTAGTGGCTGCTTCGGGGTCATCGTTGTTGTTTGCAAGCCTGCACGCTTTGTGCTCGGACAATCGTACCCTCGCTATGACGCCCGGAGAGAGCCATCGGAACGAAGATGAGAAAATCGACTCGCCGCATCTTGAAGACGGACGTGCGATGAAAAGGGCAATGATCATCGGCGCTAGCGGTCAGGACGGCTCGTACTTGGCCGAATTGCTGTTGGGGAAAGGATACGGCGTTCTGGGGACTACCCGGGCGTCACCGGCTTCTGCAGGTCGCCTTGTCGGCGGCATGGATGTCCTAACCTGGGATCTTCGCGACGAGGGTGTCCTCGAGCGCGCCATCCAACGTTTCAAGCCGGATGAGCTCTACAACCTCGCCGCGTTTTCCTCCGGCGCAGGCATGTTTCAATCGCCGGTCGATATGGGCGACATCAACGGTCTCGCTGTTGCGAGAATCCTCGGTGCGATCGAGCGCTGCGGGCGACCCGTGCGCTTCTGCCAAGCTTCAAGCAGTGAAGTGTTCGGCAGCGCCCTTACTAGCCCCCAAAGTGAGCTGACGGCGCCGTATCCCAGGACCCCGTATGGGGCTGCCAAGCTCTATGCCGAGTCCATGGTCAGGATCTACAGGACGTCCAGAAAGGTTTTCGCCTGTAACGCCATTCTCTATAACCACGAGAGCCCGAGACGAGGTGACGCATTCGTGACCACGAAGGTCGCACGGGCTGCGGCGCGCATCAGTTTGGGGCTGCAATCCGAATTGGAACTGGAAACCGTGGACAGCAGGCGCGATTGGGGCCATGCGCGAGACTATGTGGAGGCTATGTGGCTAATGCTTCAGCACGACGTCGCGGAGGATTTCGTGATCGCCACCGGCGTAACCCATAGCGTTGAAGAGCTTTGCGACCACGCCTTCGCCGCCGTGGGACTGTCGTATCACTCCTACGTCAAAGTCACGGGTAACTCGTCGAGATCGGCGGAAGCTGCTCAGCTGGTAGGTGACGCCGGAAAGGCAAGGCGACTTCTCGGGTGGCGCCCCAAGACGACCTTTTCAAACTTGATCCGTGAAATGGTGTCTGCTGAAGTCTCGAATGCTGGAAGCGGAACCAACGAGAAATAGACTCCATCGTGAAGTTGTCATTTTGCATTCCTACTTATAACCACGGGCAATTCATTGGGGCGGCCCTGGACAGCATCCTAATGCAGGCCCCTGATGACTATGAGATCGTGATCGTCGATGGCGCGTCGACCGACGACACCCCTCAAATCATGAAAAGCTATCTACTGCAATCTCCCCAGATTCGGTATTGCCAAATGGCAATTAACCGGGGCATCGATCCTGATATCGCAGAGGCGGTTGCGATGTCCAAAGGTGAGTATGTGTGGCTGATGTCGAGCGACGACGTCATTCCGGACGGCGCGGTCGCGAAGGTCGTGGACGCTCTTTCGCGAGGACGAGATCTCTATCTGGGAGGCAGGGCCATTTGCACCGAGGACCTACGCTTGTTTGGTACGGAAGAGGTGATCCTTGGCGGAGCTTCTGCTGCCTGGGACTTTTCCAACGAAAAAGACCTTCTTGGTTTTCTTCGTAACTCGACCGGGCTGATGTCGATCTTCAGCTACATCAGCATCCTGATATTTCGGCGCGAGACGTGGGATGCGAGCCCCGACCCGTCGCGGCGCATCGGTAGTTGCTACGCTCACGCGTTCAGATTGTGGACAGTGCTCTCTTCTGGCGGAATTGTGGAGACGATCGCCGCCCCGATAGTCATGTGCAGAATGGGTACTGACAACTTTGCAAGTCGTGGTGTGTTCAAGCGATTTCTGCTGGACTTCGACGGCTACCTCGCCATCGCATCAGACGTGTTCGGCGACCGTCCCAACGTCAGTGAAGCTTTTCTTGGAGTACTTCGTCGTGAGCATCGTGTCTTTCGTCTGGCCAAGTTTTATCGCGCCGCAAGCAACAAAACACAGCGCGAAGTAGCCCAAGCACGCTTACGCTCGACAGGCCATTCGGCGATGAGGATTCGCTTGGTCGAATGCCTCGCTCTTCTTGGGCCGATCCTTGATGCTGCAGTTGTCATTCGACGCGCAACGCGACGCGGCTTGGGTAGGTTTCGGAACAAGCGATAACGCCGCGGTACGACTTCGTAAGTTCAGGAACCCGCCGGTACCGTCACGATCTCCAACGTGGGCAGAGGGTACAGAAGCGTCTGACCGGCCAGCTTTGCATTGCGGTCGAAGAAAGGCCGGAAATGCCAAGGTAGGACGAGCAAATAGTCAAAGTGCTCTCGCAAGACTTCTGTCTGGTCCACTATGGGAATGAGGCTTCCGGGCGTGAAACTCCCGAATTTGTCCGGGTTCACTTCCCCCACTAACTCGACGTTGTCCTTGGTGATTTGGCAATACTGCAGCAGGACGTTGCCTTTGGTGGACGCTCCGAGCGCGGCGACTCGCTTGCCTGCAGTCTTTGCCTCGGCAATAAACCGATTTAATGCCAACCGACTGGCTTGCACCCGCTGGTCGAACGCCGCGTACGGCTCGAGCGTGTGCAATCGCAACGCTACCTCTCGATCGAGCATCTTCTGGACCGCTATCGCCATTGACCCGGAAGGATTACCTCCCTTTCTAGCAATGACGGAAAAGCTACCGCCATTGATGTCGTTCAGTTCGACGTCGACAAGCTCGAAGCCGATCCGGTCGGCCATCCATTTGATTTGGTGGAGCGAGTAGTACTCAAGATGCTCGTGACACGCGGTGTCGTAGGAATTTCTTTCGAGCATCGTCGGAAGATAGCTTTGCTCGAAGACCCAGATGCCGCCGTCCCCCAGCACATCGAACACTTGGCGCATGAAGTCCATCGGCGCCTCGAGATCGTAGAACATCGAAAACGATGTGACCACCCTAGCCCCGGCGGCAGGATAGGCGGCTCGCACCAAGTCGGCGGAAAAGAAGTCTGGTATCAGGCGGACGTGGGGCGGATAGAACTCGTGGAACTTCTTGCCTGTCGGATCAACTCCAACGAGCGTCAGGTCCGCCGGGTAAGCGCTCAACGTGGTTCCGTCGTTGCTCCCGATGTCGACCACGAGATCTCCGGCCTTGAGTTCAATCAGCTGCCTGATACGTTGCACCTTGCTCCGCAGGTGTTCGACCATGCTCGCATTCAAGCCAGATCGGTAGCCATAGTTCTCGCCGTACATCTCCCCCAAATCATATGAATGGGCCAGTTGCACTAGGCCGCATCCGCCTGGACTCATGCACTTGACCAAGCGCAGCGGACCTTTGGTAATCTTTTGGTCTTTGGACTTGGGAAAAACGCCAGTCAAAACTTGCTCGCCCAAGTCAAGGATCTGCGAGAGGGACGTGCCCTGGCAGATTCGACACGCGCTGATCGCCTTGTACATCTAGAACTCCTCATATGAACGAAGAAAACTTAGCGCAGTGAAAAAGTTGTTGCGCTAATCAAGAAGATTGTCGATGCCTTTGTTAGCGGCAACTCTCAAGCGAGCGCATATCTTCGCTACTGTTTGGCATTGTGTGATGCAGGTGGGCGGCTTGTCGGTCGTGCCGCCACTCGCCGAACGCGCCGATATATTTGCTGCAAATGGACGTATGCAGCAGCCGGCACAAAGCGATAGATTGCGCGCTGAATTACATGATCCCCACCCGCTGAGGGGTAGGTGATTCGAACAAGTTGATCGATGATTTCGACGTCTCTCGGCCTTGAATGCCTCAGACTTTCATATTTCGCCCGCAAGAAAACGCGAGCCGGAAATTCATTTCTGATGACGCGTCGAATGTCCTCCGCCAGCGTCGGATCTCCGCCCAGCAGAAACGCTCCAAGTCTGTCGAAGCCTTCGATCGCGAGTGCGTATCGCTTTGCAATGCCCTGGTCCGCGAACGAGTCGTTGTCACCACGACGATGGACGAGGACCCAGGGCAAATACCTGACACGCAGGCCAAGGGGTATGAGCTCGAACAGGCGCGCAACATGAGCCCAACACGTACCAACGAATTCCGGGTTGAGGTTGACTGAATCCCAGGTGGACTTTCGGACGATCAGACCACTCATGAAGCTGTAGAACGCTTCAGTGGTTACCGCCAACTTGAAGTAGCGCGTCCGCTGGGATGAGTCCGAAAGCTCGAAAGATGTCGGCTCTTGGAGTTCCAGAACAGGATGTCGTGCTTTTAACTGCACCATATCAATGGTGGCGTTGCTATGTTGGCAAAGATAGACGTCATGCGGATCCCGAAGCTCGTTCAGCAAAGCGTCAATTGCTCCATCCGCCATGACATCGTCAGCGCTGAACAACCAGCAGAACTTCCCCTGAGCAAGACGCACGACCTCGGCCATGTCCTTGTCAATCCCGAAACGGTCTGGCGCTCTGACGTATCGAATGCAAGGATTCTGGGACTGCAGCCGGATCATCGTCGTCTCGGTACTGTCCGTCGACCCACTGTCAAGTACGACCACCTCCATCCCAGGCCTGAGTTGCCTAAGAATGCTTTCAACTGTTTCTGCTATGAAGGGACCAAAGTTGTAGGTTGGAATGCAAATCGACAACTCCAGTGGACCGCGCGTCATGGCAGCCAGCCAAATCGTCTACTCGCAGAATGCAGCGACAAATCGATGGCAGCGTGGCTCATGCGTAGCGTACTCAAATATTCCGCCGCGCTCGGAACAAACTTCTCGAGTTCGTCCGACCACTGATCCTGTGCCACCCAAGCATTGTTCTTGAAGTCATATCTGCGTACAACCTTTGCAGGTTGCCCTGACACAATGCTAAATGGGGGAACGTCATGGCGAACAATTGTTCCCGCGCCGATGACCGACCCCCTGCCTATGGTCACACCTTCGTGCACTGTCACCGATGTCGTAAGCCAGCAATTGGTTTCAACGAGGATCGGACTTCCATTGGTTAACCCACTGGCGATATAGGGAATGCGGGGATCGTCAGTTTTGTGACCGCAGCCGAGGAAATGGCAATCCAAGCCTGTGAAGCCGTAGTCTCCGACTTCAATACTGCCGCCCGTGGAAAAGTAATTTCTGCGACCAATATGACAGTTGTTGCCGATCAAAATCTCATCCGCGTGGTCGTCTCTCGAGCTGGCATTCAGCAGGACCTCTTCGGAAATCGTCGTATTGGAACCTATCCGTACGTTCTGATAACCAAAGATCTGCACCGTCGGATCAATATACGTGTTGGCCCCTACGTTGGCCTTCCGGAATCGCCGTAGCGATCCACGCCCGTCTATGCGTAAGTTCAGCGCGATTCCCCATAAGGACCAGGGCATACGGCCTAAAAGGTTTCGCTTGAAGCTTCTGCCCATCAAGGTTGACTCTTTGCGTCGATGTCACTTCAATCGACTAGCGGGCTTGAGTGTCGCCGCCACTCGCGAGCGAAGATTAGAGGACATGGCGATTGATGCAAAGACTGACGCAACAACCGTACACAAGGCAACGCCCAATCTGATTGGGCTTCCCGCAGTCGTGCTTGCCAAGACAAGGCTGCCCAGCAACCCTGCGCCGATCGAGCAAAGGAGGGGTGGCCCCACATCTTTCGCGAGCCATTCATACCCTGTTGGCTTGCGGATGACGAAGCGATGGGTGAGCCAAGTCCCGAGCAGCATGTACGCCGCGTGCAGGATCAGCCAAGCCAAGGCGCCGCCAAAGGCACCATAAATCGTTGTCAGCATCACGATGACCGGAACCATGACAATTATCAAGACACCGTTGATCACGATGGGAATGAAAGCTTTGTTTTCGGCCAATTGCAGGGCGTGCGGGACATACATCACTCCGTGAATTGCAGTTCCTGCTGACAGCAAAGCAACAAGAGGAGCGACAGCGTGAGCGAGATCGCGGTTGTGTGTCCATAGCAGGAGCAAGTCCTCGCCGAATACGACGAGCACAGCAGCAAGAGAAAAGAGAAGAGTGGCAATGACGTATGTTGCCATTCGATAAAGAGAGATGACTCCTCGAGTGTCATTAGCTGCAAGCCGGGCAGTTAGTCGCGGATAGATCGCGTTATAGAAGGGGCTGATGACGACCCCCAACGATCCGGCGACTACAGTCGCCAATGTATATTGACCGAAAGACTGCAGGGTGATCATTCGAGTGAGCACAACTTTGTCTAGTTGAGAAAAAACAAGGCCGAAGATGGTGAGTACGAGGATCTTCGTTGAAAACTTCCAGATTCTCGCGAGCTGCTTGATGTCAAACCGCACATCAATGTCTTTGCCTATCGAACGCCAAGCGAACACTCTCGCGACCAAGGCGTATGAGAGGCCATTCACGGCCTGCCATGCAAAAAAGGCAATTAGGGATGAGTTGACAAACTCCAGGACGACGATCGCGCCTACCGCACCTGTCACCGCCATGCCGACATTAAGTGTGCTGTTGAGGATGAAGCGTTCGCTACCGATAATTACAGCCTGATATAGCGCAATAGGCCACCTGCAGCCGATCACCACCCCAATCAGCATAACTGCTTGCGCCACAGTGTCATTGGATAAAGTTTGCGCATTGAGCCAGTGATTGGCCAAAGGGTACGCCGACGCGACGACTAGTGCCGCAATGATCCCTGCAACGACCCAATAAACTAACGAAAGCGTGTGCAAGAGCCCACGAAGCTCTGTCCATTCTTTGGTGATGCTGGCGATCGCAACTTCCCGATTGAGCGTCGGAGCGATCCCGAGATCGACAAGCTGAAACAATGCCTGGAGTGCAGTTAGAAAGCCGATCAATCCATAAGATTCGAGGCCCAAATATCGGATATAGACCGGAACGACCGCGAGGCCTATGACGGAGGTCCCAATCGATCCGGCCAAACCAACAACAACGTTCTTGCGAAGGCTCACTTCTTCCTGATCAAAGGCGATTCGGCGGAAGTGCAAGCTAGCTGGAGGACGCGGACGCTACGCAAGACGGAGTCACTCGTGAAAGTTCGGAACCTCGTAGCCATGCGTCTCAGAAAGCTGATCTCTCTTTGCAATATCGAAATCGCTCTTGACCATGTCGGCGACGAGTTCTTCAAAGGAAATCGTAGGTGTCCATCCGAGCTTTTCACGAGCCTTTGACGCGTCTCCAAGAAGCGTCTCGACTTCCGTGGGCCTGTAGTAGCGGGGGTCGACTAGGACCCGAACCTGCCCCTGGGCATCGAGCCCCTGCTCTTTCGACCCTTCGCCACTCCATTGGATCTGCATATCGAGCTGGCGTGCCGCCGCAGTGACGAAATCGCGAACGCTGTACTGGACGCCAGTGGCAATGACGTAGTCCTCGGCTACGGGCTGTTGCAGCATGAGCCACTGCATCTCTACGTAATCTCGTGCGTGTCCCCAATCCCGGAGAGCATCGAGATTCCCCAGGTAGAGGCGATCTTGCAGTCCCAGCTTGATTCGGGCGAGCGCGCGGGTAATTTTACGAGTTACGAAGTTCTCCCCCCGAAGCGGGGATTCGTGATTAAAAAGGATGCCATTGCACGCGAACATACCATATGCCTCTCGGTAGTTGACGACAATCCAATATGCATATAGCTTCGCGACAGCGTAAGGAGATCTTGGATAGAAAGGGGTTCGTTCGGTTTGAGGTGTTTCTTGTACGAGGCCATATAGCTCAGACGTTGAGGCTTGATAAAAACGCGTCTTCTTCTGCATGCCAAGAATTCGGATTGCTTCGAGAACTCGAAGTGTCCCCAATGCATCAACGTCAGCGGTGTACTCCGGGACTTCAAAGGACACGGCTACGTGACTTTGCGCGCCTAAATTGTAGATTTCGTCTGGCTGCGTTTGCTGGACAACCCGTATGAGATTTGACGAATCTGTTAAGTCACCGTGGTGCAGAAAAAACCGAACGTCTTTGTCGTGCGGATCTTTATAAAGTTTATCGATCCGACTTGTGTTGAACAACGATGCGCGGCGCTTCAATCCATGAACAATATAGCCTTTTGAAAGTAACAACTCGGCAAGGTAAGCGCCGTCTTGTCCTGTAATTCCGGTGATAAGAGCTACCTTATTCGACATGTATGCCTCTTGGACGCGAGACTTGTGCATGGCACACCCGCTGTTGTGCTTTGAGATCAGACCGATGGGTCGCGTAGTCTCTTGACTCAGCTTCGCCCATAGTTGTCCTCGAACCTAACGATGTCGTCTTCACCCAAGTACGAACCCGACTGGACCTCGATGATTTCCAACGGCATCTTTCCGGGATTGGCGAGACGATGAGTCTGCCCAAGCGGGATGTATGTGCTTTGGTTTTCCGTCAGCACCGTCACGAGCGCACCATTGGTCACCTCAGCTGTCCCTGTCACCACAATCCAATGCTCGGCCCGGTGGTGGTGCATCTGCAAGCTCAACCGAGCGCCGGGTTTCACCATGATTCGCTTCACCTGGAACCGCGGCCCCTGATCGATGCTCTCGTACCAGCCCCAGGGCCGATGAACACGGCGATGCGTGCTTGCCTCGCTGCGCCCACTCTTCGCGAGCGCGCTCACGAAATCCTTCACGGCCGGGCTCTGCGAGCGGTGAGCCACCAGCACGGCATCGGCCGTCTCCACCACGGTCACGTCGTCGAGCCCGATCACGCCGACCAACCGGCTCGTCGCATGCACGAGCGTGTTGCGCGAGTCGTGGACCATGGTGTCGCCATGCGCGGCATTTCCCTGCGCGTCATGCGCTTCGACCTGCCAGACCGCGTCCCAGGCGCCGAGATCGCTCCAACCCGCATCGAGAGGCACCATCCGTAGATCGAAGCCCGAACCGGCGCGGCTTGCCGGCTCCATGACGGCGTAGTCGATGCTTTCGGCCGGGATCGCGGTGAAGGCCGCCGTCGTGTAGCGAAGAAAGTCTCCGTCGGTCGACGAGGCCTCGGCCGCAGCTTCGGCCGCTGCTGCGATGTCGGGCCGAAAGCGGGTCAGCGCTGCAAGCCAGCTGCGTGCTCGAAGCACGAACATGCCGCTGTTCCAGACATAGCCTCCCTCGGCAAGATACCGTTCGGCAGTCGCGTGGTCGGGCTTTTCGACGAATGCCTCGACGGCAAGAGACTCGGCGGCGTCACCGGCCGCCGCTTGCACCGTGCGGATATAGCCGTAGCCCGTCTCCGGGCGATCGGGCCGAATGCCCAGCACCACGATGCTGCCCGTGGCGGCCGCGGAAACGGCGCGCCGCAGTGCTGCGGTGCAGGCGACCGAATCGGTGATGGCGTGGTCGGCCGGTGTCACCACCAGGATCGGGTCGTCCTCGCTGCCGGCGGAGCGCAATGCCTCGATCGCCGCCAGCGCGAGGGCAGGCGCCGTGTTTCGCCCGGCCGGCTCGAGGAGCACGCGGGCCTGTCCGGCCCCGGCGGCACGCAACTGGTCGATCGCGGTGAAGCGATGTTCCTCATTGGCGACGACGATCGGAGCCCGGACCTCGACGCCGGCACCCGCGACGCGGCCCAGTCGAACGACCGCCTGCTGGAACAACGTCTTGTTCGCGTCGCCCACCCCCATCTCGATGAACTGCTTCGGATGCGATGCGCGGCTGAGCGGCCACAGACGCGTGCCCGTCCCGCCGGCAAGAATCACGGGAACGACGATCAGCGACCGGTCTTTCATGGCTGCGCACCTTCCTGGCTGGCGACTTCCTTGCGAAGCGCGGAGATCTGCGACCGCAGACGAACGTATTCCACTTCCTTGCGGGCGAGAAACGCCTGGGTCAGCTGCAGGCGATGGCGGATACCGGTGGGCGTGAGCATGTAGAGATAGCCGATCTTGTGATCGCTCCGCTGGAAATTCTGCGCCTTGACCCAGCCCTTGCCGAGCAGCGCCTTGAGAAGGTAATGCGTCTTGCCCAGACTCACGCCGAGGGCGTGCGCGAGTTGACGCTGCGAATATTCGGGGTGCTCGTCGAGCAATCGCAGCAACGCAACGGCGGCGTCTTCGTCGGATGCGGAAGCGTCAGGATGCAAAAGGTGGAAGCTGCTGTGTTCAACGGCTGAACGCAGCCAGTGTAGCTGCTGCGACGTCGCACGCCGGAAACAAAGCGGTCAGGTCGCTACGGGCCGCTCGGGCGGCGGCCCAGCACGGGCGCCTTGGCGTCCTTGTCAGAGAGTGCATACGCCGCACCGACATCGGGCCACGCGATGGCCAGTGTCGGGTCGTCCCATCGAACGCTGCGCTCGGCAGCCGGCGCGTAGTAATCGGTGGTCTTGTACATGAAGTCCGCGTGCTCGCTCAGCACCAGGAAGCCATGCGCATAGCCCGGCGGAATCCACACCTGCCGATGGTTCTCGCCGCTTAATTCGAAGCCGACCCAGCGGCCGTAGGTGGGGCTCGACGGGTCGACGTCGGCCGCGACATCGAACACCTTGCCACTCGTCACGCGTACGAGCTTGCCTTGCGCGAATGGCGGCGTCTGCATATGCAAGCCCCGCAACACGCCGCGCGCCGAGCGCGAATGGTTGTCCTGCACGAAGGTGATCGCCGAGCCGACGGCTTCGTCGAACGACTTCTGGTTGAAACTCTCGAAGAAGAAGCCGCGCGCGTCGCCGAAGACCTTCGGCTCGATCAGAAGCACGCCGGGGAGCGCAGTCGCGGTCGCCTTCATCAGTACACCTGGCTGTTGACGATCTGCAGCAGATATTGCCCGTAGCCGTTCTTGAGCATCGGCTTGGCCATGGCCAGAAGCTGCTCGCGGTCGACCCATCCAGCCCGGTAGGCGATCTCTTCGGGGCATGCCACTTTCAGCCCCTGGCGCTTCTCGAGCGTGGCGATGAACTGGCCGGCCTCGAGAAGGCTGTCGTGCGTGCCGGTGTCCAGCCACGCGTAGCCTCGTCCGAGCACCTCGACGTTCAAATCGCCGCGCTCGAGGTAGCGCGCGTTGACATCGGTGATCTCCAGCTCGCCGCGCGCCGAAGGGGCGATGCCGGCAGCGATGTCGCACACGTCCGCGTCGTAGAAGTACAGCCCGGTCACCGCGTAGTTGCTCTTCGGCGCCAACGGTTTCTCTTCGATGCTCACCGCCCGTCGCTTGTCGTCGAACGCGACGACGCCGTAGCGCTCCGGATCGTGCACGTGATAAGCGAACACCGACGCGCCCGTCGGCCGCGCATCGGCAGATGCGAGCATGCCGTGCAGGTCGTGGCCGTAGAAGATGTTGTCGCCCAGCACCAGCGCGCTCGGCTGACCGGCGACGAAATCCCGGCCGAGGATGAAGGCCTGCGCCAGCCCGTCCGGGCTCGGCTGCACGCAGTAGCTGAGCTGGATGCCCCACTGCGAGCCGTCGCCCAGGAGCGCCTGGAAGCGCGGCGTGTCCTGCGGCGTGCTGATGAGCAGGATGTCGCGGATGCCGGCCAGCATCAGCGTGCTGAGCGGGTAATAGACCATCGGCTTGTCGTACACCGGCAGCAGCTGCTTGCTGATGGCCAGCGTGGCCGGATGCAGCCGGCTGCCGGAACCGCCGGCGAGGATGATGCCCTTGCGGGCGGTCGCGTCGTTCATCGTGGTCGTCGTGTGGTCGGTCGGGTCAGGCACGGTGCGCGTCGTCGCGGGCCAGCACCTCGCTCAGCATCCGGTCCACGCCGGCCTGCCACGCCGGCAGGCGCAGGCCGAACGCGTGTCGCAACTTGGCGGTGTCGAGCCGCGAATTCTTCGGCCTCGGCGCCGCCTGCTTGTAGGCGGAGCTGGGGATGGGCCGGATCGCGTCGGCGGCGACACGAATCTGCTCGCCATGTCGCCGCGCAAATTCGATCACGTGGGTGGCGTAGCCGTGCCAGCTGGTCTCGCCGCTGGCCACGGCGTGGTAGGTGCCCGCCAGCTCGGGCCGCGTCGCCGCCATGCGCACGGCGTGCGCGGTCACGTCGGC
>CAZZVH010000001.1:0-29527 GCA_964657365.1 uncultured Burkholderiaceae bacterium | reverse complement strand
CAGGCCGATCATGCCGACCTGGATCAGGTCGTCGATCTCGACGTTGGCCGGCAGCTTGGCGATCATCTGGTGGGCCAGGCGACGGACCAGGCCGCTGTACTGCTTCAGCGTCGTGTTCAGGTCCAGCTGGCCTTTGGCGGTGTACATGGCGGCTCCGGAGATCATGGTGCCGCCGCGCTGGCAAAGGCAGCTGGGCGGGTCGAACGTGCGGTGCGTTCGTCGGCGAGCCGGTGCGCGACGAGCATCCTGAGGTCGTCGCCGGGCGGTTCGGTGGCGTCGCCGGCGGGGTCGATGCGGGCCCAGTCACGCACCACGCCGCCGAAGTAGGTGTCGGTGCAGGCGGCGAGCTGCGCGGCGATGCGATCGGCGCGCGGCGACTGCGGCGCGGCGCCGAGGACGAGATCGAACACCGGCAGGCCGGCGCGTTGCGACAGGAGTTTCATGGCTGCATAGGCGTGCGTGACGCTGCCCGGATGATCTTCCGCGAGGACGATCGGGCATGCCGATTCGCTCCACGCAGCACCGGGCCGCTTCTGTGAGAAAAGTCGGCAAAGCTCGTTGGCGCTGGCGTGCACGAGGACGATGTCGCACTCCGGCGCGACCTCGGAGACACGTTGCAAGAAGTTGCGGGTCGAGCCCGACGCATCGACGAAGCGCACCGGCAGGCCGTTGGCCGCGAGATAGAAGACGCGCTTCGAGAGCTTCTCGATGCACTGGCCGAGATCGACCAGCGCCATCTCGCCAGCGGTGCCGGCCTGTTCCGCGGCATCGACCACGAGCACCGTCGCCTGGCGTTCGGCGAACGCCGTGCAGAGCCGCTCGAGCAGGACGCCGCCGAACGAGATGTGCGGGTTCGAGACCACCGGCACGAAGCGCGTGCGCCGGTGCGCGAACATCTGGCGCAGGCCGGCGGCCTGGTCGTTGCGGGGATCGATGCGCAGCGGCATGGTGCTGTTCCTGGCGTGGCCGGAGCGGTCGTTCATGCCGCCATCGCGGCAGCGCGCGACGCGTTGCCGTGCGGCGCCGCGAAGACGAGGTTCATCTCGCTGGCATCGAAGCGCCAGGCCGAGCTGCCGCCGCCGCGCAGGGCGCGCTGCACGAGCGCGCTGGCCGAAAGGTGATGCCAGTCTTCCGGCACGCGCTGGCCGTTGGCGATGCCGACGATCTTCAGCTTGTGGCGGATCGCCGCATCGATGGCCGGCCCGAGCTTGACGGCTTCGTCGAGCTTGCTGAGGACGACGCCGGCGCACGTGGTGCCGCGGTAGGCGGTGACGACGTCCTCGATCGTCTCGCCCTGCGAGGCGGCGTTGATGACGAGCAGGCGCTGGATCGATCGATGCGAGAGCATCTCGAGCAGCTCCTGCGTGCGGGTGTCGCGTTGCGCCATGCCGGCGGTGTCGATGAGGACCATCTTCTTGCCGCCGAGCAGCTCGAGCAGGTCTTCGAGCGAGGCGCGGTCGTGCGCGGTGTGCACCGGCACGCCGAGGATGCGGCCGTAGGCGCGCAGCTGCTCGTGGGCGCCGACGCGGTAGGCGTCGAGCGTCACCAGGCCGAGGTTGCCGGCGCCGTGCTTGGCGGCGAAGGCCGCGGCGATCTTGGCCGTGGTCGTGGTCTTGCCGACGCCGGTCGCGCCGACCAGCGCGTAGACGCCGCCATGCTCCTCGAACGCCGCGGCGGAACCTTGCGCCACGAGGTTGCGCTCGAGAATCTGGGCCGCCCATTCGGCTTCGTCGGCGATGTCGGCGGAGAGGCCTTCGGCGATCTTGCGGATCAGCGCCGGCGAGAAGCCGCAGTCGAGCAGTTTCTGCGACAGGCGTGCCTCGGCCGGCCGGCGCTGCAGCTTCTCCATGAAGGCGAGGACGCCGAAGCGCTCCTCGATCAGGCCCTTCATCGAACGCAGCTCGGCCATCATCTCGTGGCGATCGCGCTGCGCGTCGGCAGCGTCGAAGCTGCCGGCCGTGCCGACGCGGATCGGGTCGGCGCCGGTGGACGGTTCGCGCAGGGCGTCGCCGGCGCGTGCCGTGGCGACGCGGTCGGTCATGCGCTGCTCGAGGACGCCGGTGCGCTCCGCGGCAGAGCGCTCGAGCGTGCGGACGTCGTCGCGCACCGAGGCGGCCGCGGTGGCCGCCGCATAGATCTCCGAAGGCGTCGCCGAGCGCTCGACCGGGCTCTCGCCGTCGTCGACGCTGAAGTCGATGTGGTGGCCGGCGATCGACGTGGCGCCCGCACCCTTGCGCGGCGCGGCGGCGGCGTCGATCGCCTCGCGGCGCTTCTTCAGCATCCGGGTGCGCACGTAGTCCTGGAACGACAGCGTGCTCATCTGCATCTGCGCCACGTCCTGCTCGACGCTGGTCGCCTCGAGCTTCGGCTCGGTGCGGCTGTCGCTGCGGACACCGCCCGGGGTCGGGTTCCAGATCTCGTCGCGGCCGTCGGGGCGCACGTCGGCGGGCAGCGCGGCCATCTGCCGCACTTCCTGCATCGCCTCCGGCGCCATCGCCAGCACCTCGACGCCGCCGGCGGTCGGCTTGGTCGAGAGCACGACGGCGTCGTTGCCGAGAGCCTCGCGAACCAGGCGAAGCGCCTCGCGGGATGTTCTGGCGGTGAATCGTTTGACGTTCATGTTGCTGCTCCGATGATCGAGCCGATGCGGATGGAATGGGTCTCAGGGATCTCGCTGTGCGAGAGCACCTTCAGGCGCGGCACGGCACGCTTGAGGAGCCGCGCCATCGGGGCGCGGATCATGTCGGGCACCAGCAGGCAGGCCGGATGGCCCATGTCTTCCTGGCGCTTGGCGGAATCGACGGCGCGGCGCGTCAGCGTGTCGGCGACACCCGGATCGAGCGCGGCGCCGTGCGGCGAATTGAGGGCCTGCGTGACCATCCGCTCGAGCTCGGGCTCGAGGGCGATGACCTCGAGCTCCTTGGTCGGGCCGTAGATCTGCTGGACGATCGACGGCGCCAGGTGGACGCGGATGCGGCGGGCCAGCTCGGCCGGATCGGTGACGGTGGCGGCGAACTCGGCCAGGCACTCGACGATCGAACGCATGTCGCGGATGTGCACGCCCTCTTCGAGGAGAAGCTGCAGGATCTTCTGCAATGCGGCGATGCCCACCATTTTCGGAACCACGTCTTCCATGAGTTTCGGGGCCAGCTTGGTCACGTGCTCGACCAGCTGCTGCGTCTCGACACGGCCCAGCAAGCGGGCCGCGTGCAGCTGCATCAAGTGTGAAAGGTGGGTGGCGATGACGGTGGCGCAATCAACGACCGTAAAGCCGGCCATCTGCGCCTGCTCGCGCTGCCGCTCCTCGATCCAGGTCGCGGGCAGGCCGAAGGCGGGATCGGTGGTGGCGGTACCGATCAGCGGCGTCGCGTGGAGCGCGGCGCCGCCCGGGTTGATGGCCAGCCACATGCCAGGATACGCTTCGCCCTCGCCGACGATCGCGCCGCGCAGCGTGAGGCGGTAGGCGCTCGGCTTGAGCTCGAGGTTGTCGCGGATGTGGACCGGCGGCGGCAGGAATCCGACGTCCTGCGCGAACTTGCGGCGCACGCCCTTGATGCGCGCCAGCAGGTCGCCCTGGCGGGCCTTGTCGACGAGCGCGATCAGCCGGTAGCCGACCTCGAGGCCGAGCGTGTCGACCGGCTGCAGATCGTCCCAGGTCGCCTCGGCGTTGGCTTCGAGCGGCGGCGGCGCCGGCTTGGGCGCGTTCTTGGCGGCCAGCTGGCGCTGGTGCAGCGCGTAGGCGCCGTGGCCGAGGCCCGCGCCGAGCAGCAGGAAGACGATGTGCGGCATGCCGGGGATCGAGCCCAGCACCACCAGCACGGCGGCGACGATGGCCAGCGAGCGCGGCGAGGAGAACACCTGCTTGGTGATCTGGCTGCCGACGTCCTGGTCCTTGCCGACGCGGGAGACGACCATCGCCGCGGCCACCGAGATCAGCAGCGCCGGGATCTGCGCCACCAGCGCGTCGCCGACCGCCAGCAGGATGTAGCTGTCGGCCGCCTGCGAGGCCGACAGGTCGTGCTGGGCGACGCCGATGATGAAGCCGCCGATGATGTTGATGAAGAGGATCAGCAGGCCGGCCATCGCGTCGCCGCGCACGTACTTCGAGGCGCCGTCCATGGAGCCGAAGAACTCGGCCTCCTCGCCCACTTCGGCGCGGCGGCGCTTGGCCTCGTTCTGGTCGATCAGGCCGGCGTTCATGTCGGCGTCGATCGCCATCTGCTTGCCGGGCATGGCATCGAGCGTGAAGCGCGCGCCGACCTCGGCGATGCGCTCCGCGCCCTTCGTGACCACCACGAAGTTGATGACGACCAGGATCGCGAAGACGATCAGGCCGACCGCGAAGTTGCCGCCGATCAGGAAGTGTCCGAACGACTCGATCACCTTGCCCGCGGCGGCCGCGCCGGTATGGCCTTCGAGCAGCACGACGCGGGTCGAGGCGACGTTGAGCGAGAGGCGCAGCAGCGTCGTCAGCAGGATGACGGCCGGGAAGGCGGCGAAGTCGAGCGGCCGCACCATGTAGGCGGCGACCATCATCACCATCAGCGCCATCGCGATGTTGAAGGTGAACAGCAGGTCGAGCGCGAACGGCGGCAGCGGCAGCACCATCATCGCCAGGATCATCACGACCACGAGCGGCGCCATCAGCGCCTTGATGGCCTTGGCGTTGGGCCCGAGCCGGGACTGCATCTGTTGCATGAGTGCGTTCATGGGAGGGCTCCGGTGCGTCGTGCGTCGTGCAGTGCTGGCGTGTCGTGGGCGGCGGGTCAGGCGGCGTGCGGGTCGAGCTCGACGGGAACGTCGAGCGCCGGCAGCTCGCCGGGCATCGCGGCCTTGCCGGCGAGCGCGGCGCGCAGCTGGTACACGTAGGCCAGCACCTGCGCCACCGCGCCGAACAGGCGCGCCGGGATCTCGCGATCGAGCTCGGCGTGGGCGTAGAGCGCACGGGCCAGCACGGGAGCTTCGAGCACCGGCACCTGGCTGCCCTTGGCGAGATCGCGGATGTGCAGCGCGATCAGGTCGGCGCCCTTGGCGACGACGCGCGGCGCGCCCATCGTCTTGTCGTCGTACTTGAGAGCGACCGCGTAGTGGGTCGGATTCATGACGACCAGGTCGGCCGTCGGCACCGCGGCCATCATCCGGCGCTTGGTCATCTCGCGCATCCGGGCGCGGACCTTGCCCTTGACCTCGGCGTTGCCCTCGTTCTCCTTGTTCTCCTGCTTGAGCTCCTGGTGGCTCATCTTCAGGCGCGAGCTGTGCAGGTGCTTCTGGATCGGCACGTCGATCGCGGCGAACAGGGCCAGCGCGAGAAGCAGCAGCAGCAGCCCGCCGGTCATCGCGCCGGAAGCCGCGGCGAGCGCGGCCGGCAGCGGCATGCCGAGCACACCGGCGAAGTCCATCACGTGGCCCTTCAGCCAGGCGGCGCCGATGACGCCGAGCACGAGCGCGAGCGCGCTGCCCTTCATCGCGTCGACGCTCTGCTGCTTCGAGAAGACGCGGCCCAGGCCGGCGATCGGGTTGAGGAACGTGAACTTGGGGCCGAGCGGTGCGGCGGTCCAGGCCCAGCCGCCCATCGCCAGGCTGCTGCCGATGGCCACGGCGATCATCGCCAGGCCGAACGGCAGCGCGGCCCAGGCCCAGGTGCGGGTCATCGCGACGAGGTGATCGCCCATGACACCGTCGCCGACCGCCTGGGCATGGTCGAAGCGCAGCGACGTCGCCAGCGCGTTGCGCAGCACCGTGGCCACCGTCGGCGCGTACCAGGAGATCAGGACGCTGGCGGCCGCCACCACGGCGAAGTGGCCGAGATCGCGCGAGCGCGCGATCTGGCCTTCGTCCCGCGCCTTGTCCAGCTTGCGCTGGGAGGCGGGAAGTCGCTTGTCCTGGGAAGAGGTGTCGGCCATGGCTGGAGGAAGTGCTTCGACGATTGTTCCGGGGCGTCCGGAAAACTTGAGGCCGAAAAGGGCCGGGAAGTCCGGGCATTTCGCGGCGCCGGTGCGCCGGCCGGGCGTGGCGGGTTCTGCATCCGCCGCCGGCCGGCCCGCGTAGAGCGGTCATCCAACAACGAAGGACAACGCCATGACATTCACCAGATTCGCCGCCATCGCCCTCGCGGCCACGCTTTCCGCTGTCGCCGTCACCGCCTCCGCGCAGGTCATGGTCGGCGGTGCGCCGATGTATTCCAGCAAGGACATCATCGACAACGCCGTCAACTCCAAGGACCACACGACCCTGGTGGCCGCGGTCAAGGCCGCCGGTCTCGTGCAGACGCTGAAGGGCCCGGGCCCGTTCACGGTCTTCGCCCCGACCAACGCCGCGTTCGCCGCGCTGCCCGCCGGCACCGTCGACACGCTCCTGAAGCCCGAGAACAAGGCCGCGCTGACGAAGGTGCTCACGTACCACGTCGTCTCCGGCAAGATGGAAGCCGCCGACCTGGTCAAGGCGATCGACGCCGGCGGCGGCAAGGCGATGCTGACGACGGTCTCGGGCGGCATGCTGACGGCCACCCGGTCCGGCAACATGATCATGCTGATGGACGAGTCGGGCGGCATGGGCCACGTCACGATCCCGGACGTGATCCAGTCGAACGGCGTGATCCACGTCGTCGACAAGGTCCTGCTGCCGAAGTAAAACCGGCCTGAGCGGGTCTGAAAGGCGCCGCCTTCGCGGCGCCTTTCGTCGTGCCGCCGGTCCGGTCGGCGCTCAAGTCAGCGCCGCGGCAGCCGAATCTGGCGCAGGACTCCCGCGCCCATGGCCCACCTCTTTTCGCATCGCAAGCCCGCCGGCCGGCCGTCGCGTGTCCGCACGGCGCGCGAAGCGGCGCTGCGGCAACGGGTGAGTGGAGGCTGGGTGGCCGAAGGCGCTCGCTGGCGCACCCTGCAGGACGAGGTGACGCGGATCCTCGCGGTCTCGCCGGACCGCGATGGCGTCGACGCCACGGCGACGGCCGTCGCGGCCTCGATCGCCCGGGCCGCAGGCTGGCCACTCGGCCGTTATCGATCGGCCGAGGCCGAGATCCATACCGAAACCCACATCCAGACCGATGCCGGCGACACGGCGTCCGCACTGGCCCGCGCCGCAGAAGCCCTGTCCTCCCGCCTCTGGCGTCAGCCAGTGGCCCTGGGCGAGCGCTGGTTCGGCAGCTTCGCCTTCGACACCGGCGGCGGCCCTGCCGATCGCGGCGCACTCGACACGATTGTCGCGATCGCTGCGCAGACCGCGCAGTTCCTCGCCCGTTGCCATGCCGAAGCCGAGCTCCGCTGCGAACGGGCCTCGCTCGCCGCCCGGGTGGTCGAGCGGACCACCGAGCTGACCGAGACGAACCGTCGGCTCGACACGGCCCGGCTCGACGCCGAGAACGCCAACCGCGCCAAGTCGGCGTTCCTGGCCACCATGAGCCACGAGATCCGCACGCCGATGAACGGCGTCATCGGCATGGTCGAGGTGCTGGCCGAGAGCACGCTCGGCGAAGACCAGGCCGATGCCGTGCGCACGATCCGGGCGTCGGCCTTCTCGCTGCTCGGCCTGATCGACGACATCCTCGACTTCTCGAAGATCGAGGCCGGCCATCTCGACCTCGAGCACGCGCCGGTCGACCTCACCGAGCTGGTCGAAGGCATCCGCGACGTGTTCGGGATCGACGCCGCCGCCCGTGGCGTCGACCTGCGCATCTTCATCGCTCCCGACGTGCCCGAGCAGGTGCGCTCCGACGCCACGCGCCTGCGGCAGATGCTCTCGAACTTGGTCGGCAACGCCGTCAAGTTCAGCGGTGGGCGGCCACAGACGCCGGGTGTCGTCTCGCTGCGGATCGAGCTCGCCGACACGGCGCCGCTGCGCCTGCGCATGTCGGTCACCGACAACGGCATCGGCATCGACGCCGCCATGCTCGGCTCGCTGTTCACGTCGTTCACGCAGGCCGAGACGACGACGACGCGGCGCTTCGGCGGATCCGGCCTCGGCCTGGCGATCTGCAAGCGGCTGGTCGAGCTGATGGGCGGCTCGATCCAGGTGCGCAGCGAGCCGCAGGTGGGATCGACCTTCACCATCATGATGCCGATCGAGGCGATCGGTTCGGCGCTCCGGCGCAACGAGCTCGCCGGTCTCGACTGCATCGTCGTCGCCCATCCGGCGATCGATGCCGACGACCTCGGCGTCTACCTCGAGCATGCCGGCGCCCGTGTCTCGCAGGCACCCGGCGGCCGCTCGGCTGCGCGCACCGCGACCCGGCTCGGCGAAGGCGCCGTCGTCGTGATCCAGCACTGCGGCGCCGGGAGCGGCGCCGCCCAGGTGGCACGCGCGCCCTTCGGCACCCGCGCCAACGTGCGCCACGTGCTGATCGCGAGCGCGCGACTCAAGAACGCGGACATGATCATCCCCGGCGTGGTCGTCCTGGAGACGGCACTGCTGCGGCGCAGCTCGCTGCTGCGGGCGGTGGCTGCCGCCGGCGGCCGGATGGTGGCGCCGGATCAGAAAGCAGTGCGGCCCCCGCCACGCCCGGGCCGGAGCCTGGCGCCGACGATCACGCAGGCGCGCGCCCAGAACCGGCTCATCCTGGTGGCCGAGGACGACGAGGTGAACCAGAAGGTCATCCTCAAGCAGCTCGGGCTGCTCGGCCATGCGGCGGAGGTGGCCGGCAACGGCGCCGAAGCCCTGCGCCTCTGGCGCGAAGGCGGCCACGCGCTGCTGCTCAGCGACCTGCACATGCCGGAGCTCGACGGCTACGGCCTGGCCCGTGCGATCCGCGATGCCGAGTCGCGCCAGCCGGGGCCGCAACGGTTGCCGATCCTGGCCCTGACCGCCAATGCCCTGCGCGACGAAGCCCAGCGCGTGCGTGCCGCCGGCATGGACCAGTACCTCACCAAGCCGATCCAGCTTCAGGCGCTCGCCGCCGCGCTCGATCGCTGGATGCCGAGGACCGCCACGACTGCGGCTGTCCTGGCGGCTGCGGCGGCCGCGACGCCGTCGACAGCGCCGCGGCCCGGCACGCTGCCGGTCGACGTCTCGGTGCTGAAGAGCCTGGTCGGCGACGACATGGCGACGGTCTGCGATTTCCTGGCCCAGTTCCTCGACTCGGCACGGGCCCAGGCCGCCGAGATCATCGCCTCCTGCGTTCGCGAGGACAACCGCCGGGTCGGCGCCGTCGCGCACAAGCTGAAGGCGTCGTCGCGCTCGGTCGGCGCGCTGGCCCTCGGCGACCTCTGCGCCGAGCTCGAGAACGTGAGCGTGGCCGGCAGCAAGGCCGAGCTCGCGGAGGGTTGCGCCCGCTTCGAATCCGAGCTTCGCGACGTGCAGGACTGCATCCGCGAGGTGCTGGCCGAGACCTCGCCCTAGGCCGGGGGCGTGCCGGGCGGCGCGTCGTCGGCCGGTTCGGCCAGCTCGGCGAGAGCGGGCGCCAGCCGCTCGACCAGCGCTTCGAGCGCCTGCTGCGCATCGACCGCGGCGGCGGACATCTCTCCCGACGCCGCCCCCGACCGGCCGAGCGACTCCACCAGTCCCGAGAGCTCCTCGACGTGCGTCGCACCGATCGAGGAGCTCGCGCCGCGCAGCGAATGCGCGGCGGCCGCCATCCGGTCGACATCGCCGGCGGCGATCGCCTCGTCGAGCTGGGGCATGCCCTTGGCGTAGAGATCGACGAACAGGCCCAGCACGCGGATGTAGACATCCATCATCCCGCCGAACGGGCGCAGGCCCCGCACGATGTCGAGGCCGTCGATGGAAGCGAGGCGGGAGCGAGGGTCCATGGTTGTCGGGGTGGCGGATGGCGACACGTCGGGCGGCTGCTTCGGCGCAGGTGCGACGGGTGGCGCGCCCTGTCGGGCCGGGGCCGCTGCCACGGGTGCCGGCAGCCAGCGAAGCAGCGTTCCGTAGAGCGCTTCCGGATCGACCGGCTTGGCGACGTGGTCGTTCATGCCGGCCGCCAGGCAGGCCTGCCTGTCTTCGCTGAAGGCGTTCGCGGTCATGGCGACGATCGGCACGTGCGCGCCGCCGAGCGTGGCGCGCAGCATGCGGGTCGCCTGGAGGCCGTCGATCTCGGGCATCTGCACATCCATCAGGATCAGCTCGTAGCCGCCGCGCTCGCCTTTCGCGACCGCCTCCGAGCCGTCGACAGCGACGTCGACCTCGAGGCCGGCCGAGCGCAGGAGCTCGAGCGCCACTTCCTGGTTCACGACGTTGTCTTCGGCGAGAAGGATGCGTGCGCCGCCGCGGGTCTCGCGCAGCGCGTCGAAATTGGCGACGCCCGACCGGCCTTGCTCGCCGGACGTGGCAAGGGCCGTGCCTCCGGACATCGCCTCGACCAGCGCATCGTGGAGCGCCGATGCCGACACCGGCTTGATCAGCACCCTGCCGATGCCGGCCGCACGCGCGTCACGCCAGAGCGAATCCTGATCGTGGGCGCTGACAAGCACGCAAGGCGGCGACTGCCGATCCGGGCGCTGGCGCAAGCGTCGGGCGGTCTCGATGCCGTCGATGCCGTCCATCTTCCAGTCGATGATGTGGAAGTCATAGGGGTTTCCCGAGGCGGCGGCAGCGTCGGCCAGCGCCAGCGTTTCCTCGCCCGACGCGGCGACGTCGACCTGCACGTGCTGCTGGCGCAGCATGTGCGCCAGGGCCTCGCGCGCTTCCGGGAGATCGTCGGTGAGCAGGCCGCGGAGGCCGGCCACTTCTCCGCGTCGGGTGGCTCGCGATGGCTCCGTCGCGCGCGCCAGCACCGCCGTGAACCAGAAGCGGCTGCCGACGCCGGGCGCGCTGTCGACGCCCGACTGTCCGCCCATCAGCTGCGCCAGCTGGCGCGTGATGGCGAGCCCGAGGCCGGTGCCGCCGTAGCGGCGCGTGGTCGAGCCGTCGGCCTGCTCGAAGGCGGTGAACAGCGCGCCCATGCGGTCGGCGGCGATGCCGATGCCCGTGTCGTGCACCTCGAAGCGCACGTTGAGCGTCGGCGCCTGCCGGTCGATCCAGGCGGCTCGCAGCGTGACGGAGCCGCGCTCGGTGAACTTGACGGCGTTGCTGAGGAGGTTGAGCAGCGCCTGCGCGATCCGGGTCGCGTCGCCGTGGATGACGGGCGGCAGATCGTCGGTGGCGATGACGAGCTCGAGCCCCTTCGCTCTCGCCTGGTCGGCGACCAGCGAGCAGGCCCGCGACAGCATCGCGTCGACCGCGAAATCGGTCGGGTGCAGCCGGAGCTTGCCGGACTCGATCTTCGAGAGATCGAGGATGTCGTTGATGACGTCGAGCAGGTGGTGGGCGGCGTCGCTCACCTTCGCGAGACGGGCGAGCGGAGCCGGCTCGTGCACCTCGCGGCGCAGCAGGTGCGTCAGGCCGATGATGGCGTTCATCGGCGTGCGGATCTCGTGGCTCATGTTGGCGAGGAACGCGCTCTTCGCGTGCGTCGCCGCTTCGGCGACATCGCGCGCGTCGCTCAGCTGCTGGTTGACGAGCTGAAGCTGGAGCTCGTTGCGCTTCATCGCCGTGAAGTCGTTAGCCAGCACGAAGAAGCCGCGCACCCTGCCCTCGTGCCGATCGGGAATGTAGTGGACGGAGGCGTAGGCCCATTCGCCGTCGGCCTTCTGTTCGTCCCGTTCGAAATGCTGCGCCTCGCCAGCGAGCACGGCGCGAACCCGGGCCGCCCGCCTCGCGAAGAACGTCGGCCCGAAGATATCTTCCATCGAGCGGCCGATCAGCTCTTCCCGGGTCTTGCCGAACCAGTCGCAATAGGTCTGGTTGACGAAGCCGCACAGGGTGTCGGCGGTCCAGTAGGCGACTCGGCCCGGCAAGTTGTCGGCGACCGTGCGCAGGAACGCCTCGGCGTCCGACAGGGCGGCATTCGCGCGCAGGAGCTCCGCCGAGCGGTGCGCCACGATCTTCTCGAGATGGTCGCGGTGCTGCTGCAGCTCGGCCTCGTCGCGCTTGCGCTTCGTGATGTCGGAGTGGACGACGACGGCGCCGCCGGTGGCGGTGCGCAATGGCGTGACGCTGATGCAGAACCACTGGACCCTGTCGGGCGAGTGGCACGCGTACTCGTGCGTGAACATCTCCGTGCGGCCAGCCAGCACGTCGACGATGCCTTCGGCGACCTCGCCGGCCTCCGGTGCCTGCCGGGCCGCGGCCCGGCAGATGTCGACGTAGTTGGTGCCGACGTCGTCGCGCAGCGTCGGCAATACGCCGTCGTCGTTGTTCTCCTGCGCGAAGCGGCGCCATGCCGCGTTGACGGCCACGATCACGCCGCCGGGATCGAGCACCGCGAGATGGTCGAGGATCGAATCTTCGACTGCCTGCACGAACTCCGCCGCATCGCGCAGCCCGGCCTCGATGCGATCGCGCTCGGTGATGTCGCGGACGTTGTCCTGCGCGCGGAATCGAGCGTCGCGCAGGGTGCGCAGGTCGCGCACGCGGAGTGACAGGAGGGCGATCACGACCACGGCCAGCACCGCCGCGGCGATGGAGAGCGTGTCGCCGGAGACGGCAAGGAACGACCCTTCGGCGGCGGACACGCTTCCGCCCAGGGCGAACAACAGGCCTCCAGCCCCCCACCCCACACCTTTCGGTGCCACCACGCGAGGTCTCCGGCTTTCGTTTCCCGCCCTGACCGATTTGTCAGCCATGCGGGCCTTCGATGACACCCGAGCGTAACTATCGGCAACCGGCACGCGACACGGGAAATCCCGTGCATCGCCCGGCGAATGTCAGGTCAGGTAGGGGGCGAGCTTGGCGATCAGGCTGTCGCGGGTGAACGGCTTGACGATGAAGGAGGCGGCGCCGACCATGCGGCTGCGCTCCAATGTCTCGCGCCGCGCTTCGCCCGTCAGCATGATGACGGGGATGCCTGCGAGCGCGGGCGTGGCCTTCAGCCGTTCGGTGAACTCGAGCCCGTCGAGCCCGGGCAGGTTGACGTCCATCAGGATCACCGACGGCCGTGCGGTCTCGAGCTTGCCGAAGGCCTCCACCGATTCCGCCGCGAAGACCAGGTTCCAGGGTTGCGCCTCGAGCGCCTTGGCGACCAGCCGGGTGGCGAAGACGTCGTCGTCGACGATCATGATGGTCGGCCGCGTCGCCCGGATCCGGTCGGCCATCGCCCGCACCTCGGCCAGCGGCGGCGCCACCGTCGTGCCGAGCTGGTCTGCCCAGTAGAGCAGCGGCTCGATGGCGGCGTTCGGCGCGCCGGACGCTGCCAGCCGCGCCGCACCCGCGAGCCGCGCACCATCGGCGAGCTGGGCCGCGACGGCGGATTCCAGCGCCTCGAGGCGCGATGCGTGCTCGGTCAGATCGGCGACGCCGGCCCCGCGCGATTGCGACGCGGCCAGTTCGCGGCAGGCGCTCCAGACGGACATCGTCAGCCGCTGGCCGTCGAAAGCCATCGGCCAGTAGAGGACGTAGTCGTCGAACGACTCCTTCTTGCAGAGCTCGAACGCGACCGGCGCGTCGTCCTTGCCGCACAGCAGCACCGTCCGGTGCGGGTGGCTGTGCGCGAGGGCGCTGTGCTGCAGCAGGCCGACGTAGTAGTCCTTCGCCCGCGTCAGGTCCTTGAAGGCGAGCACCACGACCTTGGGCTTGCAGCGATCGAAATCGGCGCTGAACTGCTCCGGATCCGTCGAGACGTCGACCGATCCGAACTCGTCGACCAGCGCCTTGCGCACCGGCATGGCGTCGTCGATGCTGTCGCTGGCGATCAGGATGTGCGCGCCGCGCAGGTCGCTCTTCATGGCGCTACCGGCACGGCGGCGCCAAGCCACTTGTCGAGCACCTGCGACAGGGCGTCGAGCGAGATCGGCTTGCTCAGGCAGTCGTCGATGCCGACGGCACGGCACTGGTCGGCTTCGGCGGCCCCGCCGGCGGTCAGCGCGACGATCGGCATGCGCACCCGGTCGGTCGCGTTGCGCACGAGGGCGGCCAGGCCGAAGCCGTCGATGCCGGGCATCTGCAGGTCGGTGAGCAACATCGAGAACGGCTCGCTGCGCCAGGCCGCCGCCGCCCGCTCGCCGTCTTCGGTGCAGACCGGATCGCAGCCGAGCACGCGCAGCTGGTGGCCGATCAGCATGCGCGAGACGGCGTTGTCCTCGGCGACGAGGACGCGGCGCTTGCCGGGTGGCGACGCGGTGCTGGCGCTTTCCAGCCGGAACGGAACAGGTTGATCCAACGTCGCGTCCCGGTCAGTGCTTCGGCTCTGCGCCTGCCGTGGCCGGCAGTGTCTCGAGCGTCGGGCCCGGCGAGCCGGGCGCAGGAGAAGGTTCGCCGAGGGTCGCCGCGATCTCGGCCTCGTCGAGCGTCGGCACGATCCGCAGCAGCCGCTCCTCGGCCTCGTGGTTCATGACGATGATGCTGATCCGCCGGTTCATCGGGCTCTGCGGCTCGTCGGGCAGGAAGAGCTTGCTCGAGGCCATGCCCTGCACCAGCAGCATCCGGTCTTCCGGCAGGCCGCCGGCGCCGATCTCGCGGCGCGACGCGTTGGCGCGGTCGCTCGAGAGCTCCCAGTTGCTGTAGCCGCGGTCGCCGGCGCCATAGGGCTGGGCGTCGGTGTGACCCTCGAGCGTGATGTGGTTCGGCACCTCGGAGAGCACGTGGCCGATCTCGCGCAGCAGTTCGCGCATGTAGGGCTTCACGATCGCGCTGCCGCTGTCGAACATCGGCCGGTTCTGCTCGTCGGTGATCTGGATGCGCAGGCCGTCGCGCGTCATGTCGAGCTTGATCTGGTCTTTCATCGAGGCCAGCTTCGGACTCGCCGCGAGCGCCGCCTCGACCCGCGCCTTGAGCGCTTCGAGCTTGGACAGCTCGACCCGCTTCTGCTCCGCCTGCAGCGCCTTCAGGTTCAGCAGGCGACGCTTGGCCGGCACGTCGCCGTCCTTGACCTGGCCGGTCGAGCGCGAGAGATCGGCGCCGCCCCCGTGCACCACCGACGACGAATCGCCCGAGCCGGTGCCGCCCATCAGCGAGACCTTGAGCGGCGAGTTGAAGAAGTCGGCGATGCCCTTCTTGTCGCCCTCGGTGGTCGAGCCGAGCAGCCACATGAGCAGGAAGAACGCCATCATGGCCGTCACGAAGTCGGCGTAGGCGATCTTCCAGGCGCCGCCATGCTTCGCGTGCCCGCCCTTGCGGATCCGCTTGATGATGATCGGCTGGAGTTTCTTGCTATCGCCGGCCATGGGTCAGCGCTCCCGCCGGGCCGCCCCAAGGAAGCGCTGCGCCCCCTCGGCGGGCAGGAGCGAAGCGACGTGGGGGCTCACGGTCACTTCTTTCCCTTGACGTGGCCTTCGAGCTCGGAGAACGTCGGGCGGTCTTTCGAATAGAGGACCTTGCGACCGAACTCGACGGCGACCTGCGGCGCGTAGCCCTGCATGCTGGCGAGCAGCGTGGTCTTGATGCACTGCAGCTCCTTCGAGCCTTCGTCGACCTTCTGCTCGAGCAGGCCGCCCAGCGGCTCGACCACGCCGTAGGCGAGAAGAATGCCGAGGAAGGTGCCGACCAGCGCCGAGCCGATCATGCCGCCGAGGATCGCCGGCGGCTGGCCGACCGAGCCCATGGTGTTGACCACGCCGAGCACCGCCGCGACGATGCCGAACGCCGGCAGCGCGCCGGCCAGCCTGGCCAGTGCGTTGACCGGGCCGTGCGCTTCGTTGTGGTGGGTCTCGATCTCGCTGTCCATCAGGCTCTCGATCTCGTGCGAGTTGAGATTGCCCGAGACCATCATGCGCAGGTAGTCGGTGATGAACTCGACGACGTGGTGGTCGCCGCCGACGGTCGGGTATTTCTGGAAGGTCGGCGAGGACGACGGATCCTCGACGTCCTTCTCGATCGCCATCAGGCCTTCCTTGCGCGCCTTCTGCAGGATGTCGTAGAGCAGCGCCATGAGCTCCATGTAGCGCGCCTTCGAATACTTGGAGCCCTTCAGCACGCCTGGCAGCGCCGCGAGGGTGGCCTTCAGGATCTTCGGCTGGTTGTTGACCGCGAACGCACCCAGCGATCCGCCGAGGATGGCCATGAGCTCGGTCGGCAGGGCGTGAATGATCACGCCCATGTTGCCGCCGTGCAGGATGAAGGCTCCGAAGATGCATCCGAGTGCGACGCCGTAGCCGATCAGGACAAGCATGGTGATTTGAATCCGGTACGCGCACGGGGCCGATGCCTGCCGCGCAGCTAGATATCGGCCCGGCCTTTGGTCACTTGAGTGTGCCGGCGGGCACTTCCGTCGATCGTCGCAACAGCGCCGGTTTCACGGCGCACAAAAAAAAGCGGGTCCCGAAGGACCCGTGTTCAAAGCACTGAATGTGCTGGAGGAGACAAGCAAGAAAACCAGAGAACCCTGTATTTCGGCGGGCCTTGAAGAATCTTGAGCTGCATCCGACGAACGGTCAGTGCATGCGGATCGAGCCGTTCGCCTTGCCCTTGCCGGCACGCGCCGGCGGGTTGCACAGGCCGCACTCGTAGTGCTTGGCGATCTCGTGCAGGTGCGAGACGAACTGGCCGCCGCACTTGCAGCACTTGGTCATCGTCAGCATCCCGTTGTCGACGAACTTGACGAGGCGCCAGGCGCGCGTCACGGAGAGCAGCGGCTCGAGGCCCTGCGCCGTCGTCTGCTCCTGATAGAGCTGATAGGCCTTGATCACGGCGTCGATCTCGTCGAGCTCCGACGACTTGTTCAGGTATTCGTGGATATTGAGGAACAGCGAGGCGTGGATGTTCGGCTGCCAGGTCATGAACCAGTCGGTCGAGAACGGCAGCTGGCCCTTGCTCGGCGACTTGCCGGCCACTTCCTTGTAGAGGCGCAGCAGGCGCTCGTACGACAGGTCGGTCTCCGATTCCAGAACCTGGAGACGGGCGCCCAGCTGGATCAGCGCGACGGCGCGGCTGATCTGCTTGGCTTCGGTGAGGATCGACTTGGCGCCCATGCTCAGGCCGCCTCTTGGTGCCGGCCGGCCATCAGGATCGAGGCGTGCAGGCGGTTGGTGCTGTCGTTGGCGGCGCTCTTGCCGTGGTTGGTCAGGAGGCCCCAGACCATGTCGTCGTCCATGCGGAAGCGGCACAGCAGCGTGTTGCTCGAAGCGATCTTCATCATCTGTGCCGGCGTCAGCAGGTTGATCAGCGCGGCGCTGTCTTCGCTGATGCCGAGGCGGTAGAGGGCCTGGTCGCGGTCGGTGCGGATGAGGCTCTGGGCCAGCATCAGGTAGGACAGGTTGGCTTCGCGAATCTCGTTCAGGATCTGGTCTGCATTCATGTTCTTACTCCGGTGATCTTCAGGTTGCTGTCATGAAAGGTCTTCGCCTTTCGATGGATTGAATTCTGAAGAGTCGAGAAGCGGGGGGCCATCAGGTCATCTCGGTCGCTTGAGTCCAGCTTCTTCCATGGACGCTGTCAGGCAAGTTCCTACGGCGGCTGTCCGTCCGTGACATACGTCATGTCGTGGCTGCCCGTCGTTCCTTGCTCTCCTCTGGCTCCGTGCGCCCCCGGAACCGGCGCATCGACATGTCTTCTCACAACCGGAGACAAAGACTTCTACAGCCCGCGGAGGCAGCGCCGATAAGGCGGAGTTTGTCGGCGCGGCCCGGGCGTCGAGGCCAGTTGCAGGGCTTGAAAACTTTCGGTCTGAAGCTCTCAAGTTGCGAAAAGGGCGCACCGATAACCCCAGCAACGGAGACGAGAAATCGGAACCGGGGTCCGGAGTCAGAGGCCGAAGACGTTGCGAAGGCGAGAGCCGGTGCGGCGACAGAGGAAGACGAACGACGGGCGCAGCAGGCCGGCGGTTCACCGCCGCCGGCTGCTCGAAGCGAAGCACGAGTCCGCGAGGACCACGACCTCGCTCTGGCAATGACGGCGCTTGTGCCGGGTTTCTTCACACCTCAGGAGTATTTTCATGACCTTGTCGATCAACACCAACCTGTCTTCGCTCACCGCGCAGCACAACGTTGACAAAACGGCCAACGCACTGACGTCGGCCATCACCCGCCTCTCGTCCGGCCTGCGCATCAACAGCGCAGCCGACGACGCTGCCGGCCTGGCCATCTCGGACCGCATGACCGCCCAGGTCAACGGCCTCGACCAGGCAGCCCGCAACGCCAACGACGGCGTCTCGCTGGCCCAGACCGCCGACGGCGCGCTGGCCTCCATCAGCGACAACCTGCAGCGCATCCGTGAGCTGTCCGTGCAATCGGCCAACGCGACCAACTCGTCGTCGGACCGCGCTTCGCTGCAACAGGAAGTCTCGCAGCTGCAGTCGGAAATCAACCGCGTCGCGACGCAGACCCAGTTCAACGGCACCAACCTGCTCGACGGCACGTTCTCGGCCAAGGTCTTCCAGGTCGGCGCCAACGCCGGCCAGACGATCACGGTCTCGAGCATCAGCAGCGCCCGCGCTTCTGACCTCGGCGCCAGCTACAAGGCGTCCGTGACCGGCGCCGGCAGCAACGCCACGCTGACGGCCCTGGCCGCCGGCTCGCTGACACTCAACGGCGCCGCCATCCAGGCGTCTGTCGTCGGCAGCAGTGCCGGCCAGGACGCGAACAGCGCTTATTCGATCGCCCAGGCCATCAATTCCTCGCAGGGCACGGTCCAGGCGACCGCCAACGCCACCGCCTACACCGGCGCGGCACCGACGGCGACGACCGCCCTCGCCGCCGGCGACGTCAAGATCAACGGCGTCGACATCGGTGCCGTCGCTGGCGGCAGTTCCGCCGCGCTGCAAGGTGCAGCGGTGGCTGCGGCGATCAACCAGGTGTCGGCGGCTTCCGGCGTCTCCGCCTCGGTCGCCACCTCTGGCGCGATCACGCTGACCGCGTCGGACGGTCGCAACATCAACGTCACCGGCACCTCGAACGGCACGACCGGCAGCGGCCTCACGCTCCAGTCGAACTACGGCACGGTCTCGCTCACCACGAACTCGGCCGTCTCGGCAGGCAGCAGCATCGTCATCGCCGGCAGCAACGCGGCCTACGCCGGTCTGACCGCGGGCACCACGGCTTCGGCGCTGTCGGGCACGGCGGTGTCCTCGATCGACATCTCGAGCGTCAGCGGCGCGAACGCGGCACTGGCTTCGATCGACGCCGCCCTGGCCTCGATCGACTCGAACCGCGCTTCGCTCGGTGCGATCCAGAACCGCTTCACCTCGACGGTCGCGAACCTGCAGAACTCGAGCCAGAACGTTTCGGCTGCCCGCAGCCGGATCCAGGACGCCGACTTCGCCGCTGAAACGGCGAACCTCTCGCGTGCCCAGGTGCTGCAGCAAGCCGGCACGGCGATGGTGGCGCAAGCCAACCAGATGCCGCAGCAAGTGCTCAAGCTCCTGCAGTAAGGAGCTCGATGGGACGGTCAGACGGCGGCGACGCCCGAGCGACCGGCTCCAAGCGATAGGGCCGAACCGGGTACGCCGGGTTCGGCCCTTTCCTTTTGAAGGCGTCGAATTGCACCCCGATTCGCGCGCTTATCGAGTGCTTGGTCACGCAAGAGGTTCTTCAGAATTGCCGCACCGGATCTTCAGGTCCGAATCGCATGGCAACGGAGAGCTTTCATGCAAACGATCAACACGAACCTGGCCTCGCTGACAGCGCAGTACAACACCGACAAGACGCAAAACGACTTGTCGACCGCCATCCAGCGCCTGTCGTCGGGCTTGCGCATCAACAGCGCCAAGGACGACGCCGCCGGCCTCGCCATCTCCGACCGGATGACGGCGCAGATCAACGGCCTCAACCAGGCGGCCCGCAACGCCAACGATGGCATCTCGCTGGCGCAGGTCGCCGACGGCGCACTGGCCTCCGTCTCCAGTGACCTGCAGCGCATGCGCGAACTGGCGGTCCAGTCGGCCAATGCGACCAACAGCGCGTCCGATCGCGCTGCGCTCCAGCAGGAAGTCGGCCAGCTGCAGCAGGAAATCAACCGTGTCGCGACGCAGACGCAGTTCAACGGCATCAACCTGCTCGACGGCAGCTTCACGGCGCAGCAGTTCCAGGTGGGCGCCAATTCGGGGCAGACGATCACGGTTTCGTCGATCGCCAGCTCCCGTGCGTCGGATCTCGGCTCCAGCTACAAGGCGACCGTCACCGGCACGGGCGCGCTGACCGCGCTCAGCGCCAACTCGCTGACACTGAACGGCGCGACCGTGCAGGCGTCGGTCGCCGGCGCGTCGGCCGGCCAGGACGCGAACAGCGCCTGGTCGATCGCGCAGGCCATCAATGCGTCGCAAGGCACGGTCCAGGCGACGACGAATCCGGCCGTGTACTCCGGCGCGGCGCCGACACCGGCGACCAATCTCGTCGCCGGCGACCTGAAGATCAACGGCGTCGACATCGGCGCGGTCACCGGCGGCGTCGGCGCCCCGGCGCAAGGCGCGGCCATGGCAGCCGCGATCAACCAGGTGTCGGCGGCGACCGGCGTCACCGCCGCGGCCGACGCCACGACCGGTGCGATCACGCTGAGCGCACCCGACGGGCGCAACATCGACGTGACCGCGATCGGGAGCGCGGCCGCCGCGACCGGCATCGCGACCGGCCCGAAATACGGAACGGTCACGCTGTCCACCAACTCGGCGGTGTCGGCAGGGAGCACGGTCATCGTCGGCGGCTCCGCCCCCGGCAACGCCGGCTTCTCACCCGGAACCACGGCCTCTGCATTGACAGGCACCGCCGTCTCGTCCATCGACATCGGGAGCGTCGCAGGCGCCAACGCCGCACTGGCCTCGATCGATGCCGCACTGGCCACCGTCGATTCGACACGCGCCAATCTGGGTGCCGTCCAGAACCGGTTCTCGGCGACGATCGAGAACCTGCAGGCGGGCAGCCAGAACACGACCGCGTCGCGCAGCCGCATCCAGGATGCCGACTTCGCCGCGGAAACGGCGAACCTGTCGCGCGCCCAGGTGCTGCAGCAGGCCGGCACGGCGATGGTGGCGCAAGCCAACCAGCTGCCGCAGCAGGTCCTGCAACTGCTCAAGGGCTGACCGGCCAAGCGGCGCCGGACGCCGCCTCGGCCCCGTTCGACGGTTCGGGCTCAAGGATTCGCGCCAGCGGCCGATAGACCAACCATGGCGACGCAGCGGCTCGCATCCCGAAGGCAGCGAACGACATGACGACCACCATCACGCCGACCAGCGGCACGATCACTTCGGCCGGCATCGGCAGCGGGCTGGACGTCACCTCGATCATCAGCTCGCTGATGGCGGTCGAGAGCCTGCCGCTCACTGCACTGCAGTCGAAGGCGACGACGCTGCAGACCAACCTGTCGGCATTCGGCCAGGTGCAGTCGCTCGCCGCCTCGTTGCAGGACGCAGCCAAGGCGCTGGTCGACCCGACGTCGTTCAACCAGACGACCACCAGCTCGTCGGACGCCTCGAGCGCCAGCGCGGCCACGACCAGCGGCGCGATCCCCGGCTCCTATTCGATCTCCGTCTCCGCACTGTCGGCCGGCCAGTCGATCGTCAGCCCGACCCTGCAGTACACCGACGCCACCAGCGTGGTCGGCACCGGCAGCGTGACGATCCAGCTCGGCAGCTGGAATGCCGACAAGACGGCGTTCACCGCCGGCGCCGCATCGGCGGTCACGATCCCGATCGGCGCGACATCGAGCACGCTGGCCGGCGTCGCCGCCGCGATCAACGGCGCGAACGCGGGTGTCAGCGCGACCGTCATCACGGACGCGACCGGCGCCCGCCTCGCCTTGCAGTCGACCGCGAGCGGCGTCGCCAACGGCTTTCGGGTGACGACCGCGGACAGCGACGGCACCAACACCGACAACACCGGGCTCTCCCGCCTCGCCTACGATCCCCAGAACGGCGTCGGTCAGATGACGCTGGCCCAATCGGCGGCCAACTCCCAGGCGACGATCAACGGCATCCCCGTCACGTCGGCCGGCAACACCTTGAGCGGCGTGATCAGCGGCATCACGTTCTCCCTGGGCAAGACCACGACCCAGCCGGTGACGATCAACGTCGTCCCCGACACTGCCACGATCCAGACCAACGTGACGAGCTTCGTCTCGGCATTCAACGCCCTCAATTCCTTCCTCGCCACCGAGACGAAGTACGACGCCAGCACCGGCATCGCCGCGCCGTTGCAGGGCGACAGCACGGCGGTCAGCATCCAGAACCAGATGCACGCGCTCGTGTCGCGCACGTCGGGTGCCTCGTCGGCGTTCTCGACCCTGAGCTCGCTCGGCATCCAGCTCCAGACGGACGGCTCGCTGCAACTGAGCAGCTCGGCGTTCACCACCGCGCTGTCCAACCTGCCCGCCCTCACCAAGGCCTTGTCGAACGTCGACCCGACCACGCCGGCGAACAACGGCTTCGGCAAGATCTTCTCCAACTGGACCACCTCGCTGCTCAACAGCGGAGGAACGCTGGACGGGAAATCGACCTCGATCAAGTCGAGCATCACCAAGAACCAGAAGGACCAGCAGGCCCTCAACACCCAGCTGGCGGCGACCCAGGCCCGCCTGCAGGCGCAGTACACGGCGCTCGACTCGACGATGTCGAAGGCGACCGCGCTGGCAGCCTACGTGCAGCAGCAGTTCTACACGAAATCGAGCTTCGGCTCGAGCAGCTCGAACTGATCGGCGCCCAGACGCCCGCCAAACAGGGCGATCGAGGCCGTAAAGATTCGACGGGCCGCGTCGATAAACATGGCAGAGGTGATCGCACATGTTCAGCAGTACGCTCCAGCCAGGTCGGCGGCCCACGGTTCTCGGCCTTTATCGCAACGTCAGCGCCAGCAGCGGCGTGGAAGACGCCAGCCCGCACAGGCTCGTCGCCATGCTCTACCAGGCGGTGAGCAGCGAGATCGCAGCGGCGCGCGGCGCCCTGCAGCGTCGTGACATCGCAGAAAAAGGCCGTGCGATCGGCCATGCGGTGCGGATCCTCGAAGAGGGCCTGCTGGCACCGCTCGACATGAAGGCGGGCGGCGCCCTCGCCGTCAACCTGCGCGATCTCTACCAGTACATGGTCTACCGCCTGACGATGGGCAACCTCCACTCCGACGACGCGGCGCTCGCCGATTGCGCCGGTCTGGCGCGCTCCCTGAGCGACACCTGGCAGGCGATCGCGCCCCAGGTCGACGCGCCGGCGCAGGCCCACGCGCAGGCGGCCGCATGAGCGCCCAGGCATCCACACCGGAACAATCCATCATGAACTCCGTGCTGCTGAACTACTACGAGGCGATCGAGAAGGCGAGCCAGGACATGCTCGAGGCCGCTCGGGTCGGCAACTGGGACCACGTCGTCAAGCTGGAGGGCGCCTGCGCGCTGCTGATCGCCCAGCTGAAGAACGCCGCCGTCGAGCGGCCGTTGCCGAAGGACGAAGCCCAGCTCAAGTCGCGGATCATGCAGCGCATCCTGGTCAACGACGCCGAGATCCGGCAGCTCGCCGAGCCCTGGCTCGACGACCTCGACGAGATCCTGGCCGGACGGCCGAAGACGGTGCACTGATCCGCATCCAGGCAGACGACGACCTCTCCCGAACGACCTTCCGCCACGAGGCACATTCGATGTTGACCAGACCGGCACCGCTCGACGGCATGTCCGACGACGACGGACTCGACGAGTTCCGCGTCACGGCGCCGCGCGAGATCCAGACGATGCTGAAGCGCCTGATCGACGGCGCGGTCCTGCTCAACCTGACCGCTGCCGACGACACCGTCTTCACCAGCGCGATCTGGACCATCGACAGCAGCCGCGGCACGATCGGCTTCAACGCCGATCCGAAGGACCCGGCGGTGCACGCGATCCTCGCCAGCCGCGGCGTGACCGTGGTCGGCTACCTCGACAACGTCAAGCTGCAGTTCGAGATCGAGAACCTGATGTTGGTGCACGGCAGCCGCGCCAGCGTGCTCAGCTGCCAGCAGCCGCGCCAGATGTACCGCTTCCAGCGGCGCAACGCGTTCCGGGTCCGGCCGCTGATCCGCAGCTCGCCGACGGCGCGGTTTCGCCATCCGGACATCGTCGACATGGAGATGGCGCTGCGCGTGATCGACGTGTCGGTGGGCGGCTGCGCCCTGTTCCTGCCCGCGGACGAGCCGGCGATGAACCCCGGCGTGCTCCTGCAGGACGTCCGCATCGAGCTCGATCCCGACACCCGGTTCGAGGTGTCGATGCGGCTGCAGCACGTCACAGCGATCAATCCCGACACGCACGGCGTGCGCTGCGGCCTCGAGTTCAAGCGGATCGGCAACGACGCGATGCGCACGCTGCAACGCTACATCGACCTGACGCAGAAGCGCGGCAAGCTGATGGCGCTGAGCTGAAGCAGCGGCCGGGGCGGGCCGACGCGCCGCCGGCGTTCAGCCGCCGCGGTCGCGCAGCCAGCCGGGCGACTGGTCGGTCAGCATGCGCTCGATCTTCAGCGCGTACTTGCCGGCCGACGTGCCGTAGTGGCAGGCGAACACCGGCACGCCGGACGCCTTCACGTCGATCACCTTCTTCAGGTCGAGCTCGAGGAAATCGCCGACCTTGAACGAGAGCAGCTGCTCGACGGTGGCCGGCGCCGTGGCCAGCTCGGCCACCAGCTCGATCTCGGCCGGCTCGATCTGCCGCTTCATCAGCTCGAGCCAGCGCTGGTCGGGCGCCTCGGCCGTCGCGCCCTGCACCGTGGAGTAGAGGACGTCGCGGATCGGCTCGAGCACCGAATACGGGATGCAGATGTGGACCGTGCCGCTGCTCTCGCCGATGTCGAGCGTGAACGAGCTGGCGACGACCATCTCGCCCGGGGCGGCGATGTTGGCGAACTGGGGCAGCATCTCGGAGCGCTGGTAGGCGAGCTCGAGCGGGTAGACGCCCTCCCACGATTTCCTGAACTCGGCCGCGATCACGTCGACCAGGCGGACGATGACGCGCTGCTCGGTGGCCGAGAAGTCGCGCCCCTCGATGCGTGTCTGGTACTTGCCGGAGCCGCCGAAGAGCGCGTCGATCACGGCGAACACGAGGCTCGGCTCGCACACGACCAGGCCGGAGCCGTGCAGCGGCCGCACGCTCATGACGTTGAAGTTGGTCGGCACGACCAGCTCGCGCAGGAAGTCGCCGTACTTCTCCACCTTGACGGCGTTGACGCCGACCTCGACGCCCTTCCGGACCAGGTCGAAGATGCCGGTGCGGAGGTTGCGCGCGAACCGCTCGTTGATGATCTCGAGCGTCGGCATGCGGCCGCGCACCAGCCGGTCCGAGCTGGCCAGGTCGTAGTCGCGGACGCCGCCGGGCGACGCGGCCGCCGGCTCCGGCGCGCCGGCGTCGTCGGCGATGCCCTGCAGCAGCGCGTCGACTTCTTCCTGGGAGAGGATCTGGTTGGTCATGAGTCGCGCGCCGGTCGACGGCCAGTGTCGGTGCTGCCGGCCGGTCGCGGTCGCTCGACGATGCCGTGCATCGAGGCCCAGTTCACGGTCTGCCGGGCGCTGTGCCGGCCGCCGCGCCGTTCATGTTTCGCCGGGCGCTGCCGACAACCAGTGACATGGGCCCCAACGCTGCGCTGAAGTTCCTGATCGTCGACGACTTCGCGACGATGCGGCGGATCGTCCGCGTCATGCTCGCCGACATGGGCTGCACCGACATCAGCGAGGCCGACGACGGCATCGACGCGCTGGCCAGGCTGCGCGCCGAGCCGCACGACTTCGTGATCTCCGACATCAGCATGCCCAACATGGACGGTTTCGAGCTGCTGAAGCAGATCAAGGCCGACAGCCAGCTCAAGCACCTGCCGGTGCTGATGGTCACGACCGAGACCCACAAGGACGACATCGTGCGCGCGGTGCAGAGCGGCGCGTCGGGCTACATCGTCAAGCCGTTCACGCGGGCGACGCTCGAGGACAGGATCCAGAAGAGCATGCAGAGGCTGGGCGCCACCGCCTGATCCGGCCTGAGCCGACAGCGGTCGGAAGGCGTCTCGCTGCAGTTCGCCAGATCTCGCTAGACCTGCATGCCCATGATGTCGGTGTAGGCCTGCACCAGCTTGTTGCGAACCTGCATGGTGGCCGCGAAGCCGATCTGCGATTTCTGCATCGCCACCATGGTCTGCTCGAGGCTGACCGTCGGATTGTCGAGCTGCACCTCGCGCTGCATCGAGACCGCGTCGTTCTGCGACTTGCTGACCGCATCGAGCGCGCTGCCGAGCGCCTGCTGGAAGCCGGTGCCCTGCGCCGCGGCGGTCTTGCCGAGCGGCTGCCCGGACGTCGTCAGGCCGGCACGTGCCGCGGCCTGGGCGAAATCGAAGGGTTTGAGGCTGACGTTCATGGCAGGAATCTCCGCGACGGCACGGGGCCCTCGGTTCGACGTGATCGTAATGAAGGCCGCCGGTGCAGAGGAGGCGAACTGACGCGACTTTGTTGGCCTGTTTCGGGCATGGCGGAAGCGCCCGTCTTCGAATAATCGTCCACCAGGTCGTGCCCCATGCAGACCTGAGCCGAACCCCATATGGACAACGCCGTCGCCCTCGCCCAGAACCGCTCGCTCCACCGATCGGCTTCGCGGACCGTGTCAAGCTCATGCCCGGCCGCGCCAAGGCGAGCGCCCTGCTCGGCATCGCCGCGCTGGCCGGCATCGTCGTCGCGCTGACGATGAACGTCGGCCAGAGCGACTACAAGATCCTCTACGCGAACCTCTCCGACAAGGACGGCGGCGCCGTCATCGCCCAGCTCTCGACCCTGAACGTGCCCTACAAGGTCGCCCCCGGCGGCGCGATCATGGTGCCCGCCCTGCAGGTGCCCGACCTGCGCCTGAAGATGGCGACGGCCGGCCTGCCCAAGGGCACCGTCTCCGGCTTCGAGCTGATGGACACCGCCCGCTTCGGCCAGACCCAGTTCCAGGAGCGCCTGACCTTCCAGCGCGGCCTCGAAGGCGAGCTGACGCGCTCCATCACCTCGCTGGCCGCGGTCGAGAATGCGCGGGTCCACCTGGCGCTGCCGAACCAGAACGGGTTCTTCCGTGAGCAGCAGAAGCCGAGCGCCTCGGTGCTCGTCACGCTGCATCCGGGCCGCACGCTCGACCGGGCGCAGATCGCCGGCATCGTCCACCTCGTGTCCTCGAGCGTGCCCGAGCTCGATCCGAAGGCCGTCAGCGTGCTCGACCAGAGCGGCACGCTGCTGACCGGCGGCAACGACGCCGACCACGGCGCCGGGCTCGACGCGCAGCAGCTGCAATACATCAACCAGATCGAGACCGGCTACTCCAAGCGGATCTTCGAGCTGATCGAGCCGATCGTCGGCCACGACAACCTGCGCGCGACGGTCGCCGCCGATGTCGACTTCTCGCAGGTCGAAGCGACCTCCGAGGAGTTCAAGCCGAACCAGGGAGCCGACGCGAGCGTCTCGATCCGCAGCCAGCAGACCACCGAGCAGGGCGGCGGCGCGGGCGCCGGCGGCCTGCCGAGCGGCGTGCCCGGCGCGGCCACCAACCAGCCGCCGATCGCCGCGGCCGCGCCGCTCACCGGCGCCTCCCAGCCGCTGCAGGGCTCGCCGGTGTCGAACGGCGGCGCCGGCGCCGTCGGTGCGGGCGGCCACCGCGAAGCCGTGACGAACTACGAAGTCGACAAGACGGTGCGCGTCACGCGCAACGCCAGCGGCACGGTCAAGCGCCTCAACGCGGCCGTCGTCGTCAACAACCGCGCCGTCACCGATGCCAAGGGCAAGACGACCCAGGTGCCGCTGACGACCGAGGAGCTCGACAAGCTGACGGCGCTGGTCCAGGAAAGCATCGGCTTCAAGAAGGAGCGCGGCGATTCGGTCAAGGTGATCAACGCACCGTTCAGGATCGAGACCGCCACGCCGAGCGACATGACGTGGTGGAAGCAGCCCGACACGCTCGACCTGGTCCGCACGCTGGCGCTGCCCACGTCGCTCGGGCTGATCGCCGTGCTGGTCTTCTTCGGCCTGGTGCGCCCTGCGGCGAAGGCGGTGCTCGTGCCGCGCCCGCGCCCCGAGCCGGGCGCCACGCTCAACGCCGTGGAAGACGAACGGCCGCCGCTGCCGCAGCTGCCCGCACCGGCGGCGCTGGAGCATCTCGAAGGCGCCAAGAAGATGGCCCGCCAGAACCCGGCCGCCGTCGCCGGGATCCTGCGCGGCTGGGTCGACGGCCAGGTCGCCGCGCGCTAGGTCACAGGATCCTCCATGGACGAAGCTGGTCTCGAGAACTCGGCGATTCTTCTGATGTCGCTCGGCGAGGAAGACGCCGCCGAAGTGCTGAAGCACCTCACGCCGAAGGAAGTGCAAGGCATGGGCGAGACGATCGCGCGCATGAAGAGCGTGCCGCGCGACCGCATGGAGAGCGTGCTCCAGCAGTTCAGCGCCGTCGCGACCGAGCAGGTGGCGCTGGTCGGCGACACCGACGCCTACCTGCGCACGGTGTTCAAGAAGGCGCTCGGCGACGACAAGGCCAACATCCTGCTCGACCGCATCCTGCAGAGCAAGGACTCGGCCGGCATCGAAGGCCTCAAGTGGATGGACGCGAGCGCCGTGGCCGAGCTGCTGCGCAACGAGCACCCGCAGATCGTCGCGGCCATCCTCGTGCATCTCGAGGCCGACCAGGCCTCGGCGATCCTCAAGCGCTTCACCGAGCGGCACCGCAACGAGGTGCTGGTGCGCGTCGCCACGCTCGACGGCATCCAGCCCGCCGGCATGAAGGATCTCAACGACGTCATGGCCAAGCTGCTCGCGGGCAGCGAGCGGGCCAAGAAGTCGTCGCTCGGCGGCGTCAAGTCGGCGGCCGACATGCTCAACATGATGGGCAGCAGCATCGAGACCTCGGTGCTCGACTTCATCCGCGAGGCCGACAACGATCTCGCCCAGCAGATCATGGACAGCATGTTCACCTTCGACGATCTCGTGAAGATGGACGACAAGGGCATCCAGGCCCTGCTGAAGGAAGTGCAGACCGAATCGCTCGTCGTCGCCCTCAAGGCCGCACCGGCCGCGCTGCGCGAGATGGTGTTCAAGAACATGTCGACCCGCGCCGCCGAGACGCTGCGCGAGGAGCTCGATTCGCGCGGCCCGGTGCGCGTCGCCGAGGTCGAATCTGAACAGAAGGAAATCCTCAAGGTGGTGCGCCGCCTGATCGAGGAAGGCGTCGTGACGATGGGCGGCGGCGGCGATGACCAGTTCGTCTAAGTCGGCGCCCCGCCACGTGCCGCCGCCGAGCGGCGCGGCCAACGCCAAGGCGTCGCCGTACACGCGCTTCATCCCGCGCGAGGAGCTGAATTCGTTCGCGGCCTGGGCACCGGGCGACGTCTCCGGCAACCCGCAGCCGGAACGCCGCGCGCAGCCCCAGCCACGGCCGGGGGAAAGCGCCGAGCAGCACGCCGAGCAGGTCCGCCAGGCGCGCCAATCGGGCTACCAGGACGGCTACCGCGACGGCCTGGTCGCGCTCGAAGGCTTCAAGCAGGGCTTCGCGCAGCAGGCGACCCGCCAGGTCGGCATGCTGCTGGAATCGATCGGCGGCCAGCTCGACGCGCTGCAGGGCGAGATGGCGCAGGCGGTGGCCGCCACCGCGATCAGCCTGGCGGCGCAGATCGTGCGCGGCGAGCTCGCGCTCGATCCGGCCGTCGCCGCGCGCGTCGCCGAAGAGGCGCTCGAGGCGCTCCTTC